>JALZHC010000937.1 GCA_030914105.1 Acidobacteriota bacterium | reverse complement strand
GGATGTCCACGGGGCCGGGCGCGGCTGCACCGGAAGTCGGCAGCGAGACGTTCGGCAGCGTCGTCAATCCGCGCACGCCGCGCACTTCGAGCAGCCACTTGCCGGACGCGGGGTTCTTGACGACGATCTCGCGGCTCGGCGAGTCGAGGATGGGAAGCGCGATGCCGGAACTGTACTTGTTGCCCTGCGGGTCTGTGGCGACGAGGCCGATAGTGTTGCCGTCGCTGGTGGCGAGGTTGGTGAAGGTTGCGAAGATGTCGAGGACGCTCATGTTGTCCTCGACGTTGAAGTAGTGCGCGTTCGTCGAGGTGCAATTCTGGTCGCCCGCCGCGCAGGGCAGCGCCGTCGGGTCGTAGTCCACGTGCGTCTGCTCCGGCGCGGGGCCGCTGACGGCGAAGTGCGCGTTGAAGGTGTGGGTGAAGTTCGAGCCGTAAGCCTTCGAGCGGTTGAAGACCTTGTCCACGGCGGCGTAGGCGTTGATGTAGCCCGCGCCGACCTCCCACTCTTCGCGGCCGGGCATGCGCGAGGCCGTGTCCGTGATGATCTGCTTGACCTCGTCGGGCGAGAGCGTCGGGTCGGCGTCGAGCATCAGCGCGACCGTGCCGGCGACGAACGGGGTCGCCATCGAGGTTCCGGAAATCTGCGTGTAGTAGGGCAGGTAGTTGGTCGGAATCTCCGTGTCGTCGGTCAGCCCGTTGGCGAAGACGTTCGACTTCGAGCGGGTAGAGACGACGGCGATGCTGAACTTCGAGGAGTCGGAGTCGAACTCGCGGCCCGTGCCCGGCGCGGTGATGGTCGGCGCGTTGTAGTCGTCGTTCGGATCACTGTTGGCGAGGCGCACATCCTTCGCCACGCCGCGCGAGGAGAAGCTGGCGAGTCCGCCTTCCTTCGTACCCGCGGCGACGCCGATGACCCAGGGCGCTTTGGCGTAAGGGTTCATCGTGTCGCGGCCCGGCCCGGAGTTGCCGGCGGCGAAGGCGACGATGATGTTGCTGTCGTGCGCCGCCTTCGAGGCGATGGCGATGGGGTCGTCGGGGTTGAAGGGGCCGTTGCCGCCCCAGGAGTTCGAGATGACGCGGATGTTGTAGTTGTTGACGAACTGGTTGGCGAGCGACCACTCGAAGCCGCCCAGGGCGTTCAGGATGAAGAGCACCGCGCCCGAACCCGTGCCGATGAGCCGCGCGCCCGGAGCCACCCCGGCGTAGAGTCCGCCCGACTGCTGGCCCGTGCCGCCGACGATGCCGGCGCAGTGCGTGCCGTGGCCGACGTTCAAGTCCGTGTCGGGCACGTTCTCGATGACTTGCAGCGAGGTGAAGCCGTTAAGCTCCGGCGTGTTGACGACCCAGTTGTTCGACTGCTCGTCGGTGACGATCTGCACGTTCTGGATGACGTTCTTGCCGAGCTGGAGGTCCGGGTGCGTGGCGTCAATTCCGCTGTCGTTGATGACGACGGAGAAGTTGCCCGCGCCCGAAACGGGCAGGCCGCCGTTGGCGCGCGTCAACGCCTGGTCGGTCCTCAGACGCTCGACGCCCGTGAGCGTGCTGGTCTCTTTGTCGAAGTAGTAGAGCTGGTCGTTGGCCCACACGGAGCGCACCGACGGACTATTGCTGAGCGCGCGCACCTGGCCCGCGGTCGCAACGACGGCGACCATGCCGAGGCGGTTCAAGGTGTAGCCCTTCGTGATGCCGACCGAGCGCAGCACGTCGAGGTGTGTGGGCTGGAGGCCGTTGGTTGTTTTGAAAGCGACGATGACCGTGCCGACGCTCGCGCTCGAAGTCAGGCCCGCGAGCCTGGACTGGAGCGAAGGGCCGATGGTGGCCGCGCAGACATTGGCGGCGGCGACGAGGGTTAAAAGGACGAGGCTAAAAAAGGCGGCAGAGATTTTTCTGAGCATCGTTTTCAATTCTTCTCCTTCGGAGTTTTTCAAGTTTCAGGCTCAAGAGCTTGTCCGGATGAGCGGTCTGAACCGAACCAGCGTGGAGAAGATAGCCGTCGGCTATTGAGCGAAACTTGAGGCCGGAGAAAATTTTTTGCGGGGCGGGCGCGGACGGGGACGGGCTGTTTTTTCAACAGCTTAGGGGCGCTTGAGAAAAACTTGAGGCGCTTCGGGAG
>JALZHC010000363.1 GCA_030914105.1 Acidobacteriota bacterium | reverse complement strand
GGCCGAGCAGGAGCATGTAGGCCATGCCGACGGCGACGATGCCGATGCCAACCGGGGTCAGCTCGAACATCGAGTAGGGCGCGAGCGCGCGGGCGAGTTGCTGCGGGTCTGTGTGCGACTGCGCGGCCAGGTCGGCTGCGTGGCCGCCGAGCTTCGCGAGCGCGCCGGAGACGGCGAGGTTCGTCGAAGTCCCGATCAGCGTGCACGTGCCGCCGAGTATCGCGCCGAAGGCGAGCGGCATCAGGAGCTTCGAGGGCTGCACGCGCGAACGCTCGGCCAGTCCGAGGACGACGGGGACGAACATGGCCGTCGTCGTCGTGTTCTTCATCACGGAGGCGCACGCGGCGGCGGTGAACATGACGAGCGCCGCCAGCTTGAACTCGTTGCCGCCCGCGATGCGGTGCAGCCGCCGGCCCACGAGGTCGACGACGCCCGTCTTGATGAGTCCGCCCGTCAAGACGAAGAGTCCGGCGATGGTGATGACGATGTCGTTGCCGAAGCCCGCGAAGGCGTCGTCCACGGTGAGCGTGCGCGTCAGCACCAAGCCGATGACGAGGAGAATCGTCACCACGTCAATCGGAATCTTCTCCGTCCCGAAGAGCACGACGGCGACCAGGAGCAGGACGAGAACTGTAGCGATAGCCGGAGTCATAAACGCCTTCTGCTATAATCGAGCCGCAGCCGGACATCTTGTCGAAAGTGTCATTTTTAGTTCGCGCGGTCGAACCCGATTTCGTCTGCGCGCGAATCCGAATCTCGTGAGGGGGTTCACTAATGGGTGGGAAGCGCATCCTCATCGTCGAAGATCAGGAAGACCTCGCGGCTCTCTACGAGCGCGCGCTGGCGGGCGCGGGCTTCGAGGTGTCGAAGGCTTACACGGGCGAGGAGGGGGTAGCGCTCTTCGAGGACGCGGGCGCGGACGCGGTTGTCTTAGACATGACGCTCCCCGAAATGCACGGCCTGCAAACGCTCCAGCAGCTCCGCGCCCTGAACGCCAACGTCCCCGTCGTCGTCGTCACCGGCGAGACGAGCGAAGAGACGCGCCACCAGTGCGAGCGCCTCGGCGTGCAGGAGTACCTCTCGAAGCCCGCCCAGCACGACCGGATTCTCGCGGCCCTGCGCCGCGCGCTCGCCGACCCGAAAACGACGACCGAAGAATACGAGGTCGTAACCTTGCGCCTGCCCTCGCGTATCGTCAAATGTCTCACCGGCGTTGACGAGAACATCGAGCGCGCCGTCGAGATGATCTGCGAGGAGAAGTTCAACTCTTAGCTCCTCATTCAAACAACCGGCGCACCTTCACTCGAATAAACGCTGCTCGACTTCCGTCGCCGCCTTCCGTGTCGCGCCGCCCTTCTGCTGCGAGGGGTGCTGCGCGAGGTGTTCGGCGTTGAGGCCGAGCTCGCGAAGATGCGCGGCGAACTTCTTCGCGCCGTGCATGGTGATGATTCTGTGCGCGCCCGATTCGCGCGCGAGGCGGACGAGGTCGTCGAAGTCGGCGTGGTCGGAGAGAGGGAGCAGGAGGTCTGTGCCGCGGTACATGAAGGGCGCGCTTTTGCTCACGGCCCAGCCCGTGAGCATGACGGTGTAGCGGCGCGGGATGTTGCGGATCATCGGCTGGCGGCGGCAGCCGGGCGGGGCGATGAGGACGCGACCGCGCAGGTGCTCGCGGTCGTAACGCTCGTATGGGCCGGAGAACTTCACGCCGCACTCTCGATAAATCTCCGTCACGTTCCAGACCGAGCCGTGGAGCGTGACGAGGTAGCCGCGGCGCAGAAGAAGCTCCAGAGCCTCCTGGCTCTTGCCGAGCGCGTAGGCCAGAACGACGGGGACGCGTTCGTCCGAGAGCGCGCGGTCGCAGGCGGCGTAGAGCCGTTCGTAAGTGACAACGTCGGGCGGGAAGCGGTATTGAGGGTCGCCGAAGGTTGACTCCATGACGAGCGTGTCGCAGGGGACGACCGAAGCCTGCTCGGCGGCGACGTTCGGACGCAGCTTCACGTCGCCCGTGTAGACGAGGCGCTCGCCGTCGGCCTCGACCAGAACCTGCGCCGAGCCGAGGCAGTGGCCCGCCGGGTACATCGTCAGCGCGTAGCGTCCGTAGTCGCGCCGCTCGCCGTAGCGCAAAGGCTCGACCTCGGCCTCGCCGCGGCGGTGGCGGAAGAGGCGCGCGGTTTCGGGCGTCGAGACGATGCGTTGGTGCTCGGCGATGTGGTCTGCGTGCGCGTGCGAGATGACGCAGCGCTCGCGCGGCCCCTCGGCGTCGAACCACAAATCGAGGTCGGGCAGGTAAAGCCCGTCTCTGTACTCGACTTTCAACAACTCTTCACTCCCTTCTCTCTCGCCGTCCTCCAGCCGGTTGCGTTGCGGCTCAGGGTTCAAGCTTTAGCTCGCGCGCGCCGTCGGCAAGTGCGAAGGTTGAACCGTGAGCCGACCGGCTGTGCAAAGCGCCGCGGCTTGCCCCGCGTCGCCGGCTCGTTTATGTTCGGGAGTAGACCGAGATGATTATAACAGCAAGCGGCAGCGAGCGCGGGGCGCTGAGGCGTCGGCGCGAGTCGCGGCGTCTGTGGCGCGCCGAGGTCTTCTACGCTTTGGGTCTGGCGGCCTTCGCCGTGCTCGCCGTGCTCGCGCACGCCTACGCGTACTTCGCCTGGGACTTGAGACTTGCGCGCGCGATTCAGTCGTTTGACTCTCCCGCCTGGGCGGCGCTTATGGACTGGGTCTCGGTCTTCGGCAACCATTGGACGCCGCACGCCCTGACGGTCGCGACGGCGCTTCTGTTCCTCATCTGGCGTCGGCGCAGCGAAGCCTTCGGGCTGATCTTAAGCACGGGCGGCGGCTCGCTCCTGAGCCAGGCCTTCAAGGCGCTCGTCGCGCGGCCACGGCCCGCCGCAGAGCTTGTGGGCTTCGCTTACAAGAGCAGCGAGGCGAGCTTCCCTTCCGGCCACGTCATCTTTTACGTCTGCTACTTCGGCTTCCTCTTCTTCGCCGCCTACGCGCTGCTCCGACGCGGCACGACGCCGCGCCGCGCCGCGCTCGCGCTCGCGCCGCTGCCCGTCCTGCTCGTCGGCGTCTCGCGCGTCTACCTGCGCGCGCACTGGCCGAGCGACGTTCTGGGCGCATACCTCATCAGCGGCGTCTGGCTCGCCGTCTCGCTCGCACTCTACGAACGCTGGAAGCGGCGCGCGACGTTCCACCCGGAAGAGGGAACGAAGGACAGCAGCCCGACCGTATCGGAAGGATGAAGTAGGAAGGCGGAAGGATGAAGTGAAAGCAAAACACAGAGAGGTGCGCCTTCATCCTTCCACCGACGCACTCCCTCATGGTCGGGCTACTGCATTGGTGAGCTTCGCCGCCAGGGGTGATTAAGATGCAAGTCGTCGCCGCGGTCTTCGCCGTCGCCGTCATCGTCGTCGTCCTGGGGGACACCTTCGAGACGATTGTTCTCCCGCGCCGCGTCACGCGGCGTCTGCGCCTGACGAGGGCGTTCTATCAACTGACGTGGGCGCCCGTCGCGGGCCTCGCGCGGCGACGGCCTCCGAGCAAGAAGCGCGACCGCTATCTCAGCTTCTACGGCCCGCTCTCCCTGCTCATGCTGCTGACCGTGTGGGCCGTCGGGCTGATACTCGCCTTCGCCGCCCTCCAGTGGTCAACGGGCGCGCGGCTCTACGCGCCCGACGCGCCGGCGACCTTTGGCACCTACCTCTACATGAGCGGCGTCACCTTCTTCACGCTCGGCTACGGCGACGTGTACCCGCTCGACACCGTGGGGCGCGTGCTCGCCGTCATCGAGGCCGGCACGGGCTTCGGCTTCCTCGCCGTCGTCATCGGCTACCTGCCGGTGCTCTACCAGGCCTTCTCGCGCCGCGAGGTCAGCATCTCGATGCTCGACGCGCGCGCCGGCACGCCGCCCACTGCGGTCGAGCTGCTGCGACGCCACGCGCAGGCCGGCAAGCTGGAGTCCTTAAGCGCGCTCCTGCAAGACTGGGAGCGCTGGGCCGCAGACCTCCTTGAGAGTCACCTCTCTTACCCTGTGCTCTGCTACTACCGCTCGCAGCACGACAACCAGTCCTGGCTCGCCTCGCTCGCCTGCGTGCTCGACACCTGCGCGCTCGTCATGGTCGGCGTTGACGGCGCGCACGAGTGGCAGGCGCGTCTGACCTTCGCGATGGCCCGCCACGCGCTCGTTGACATCTCGCAAATCTTCAACACGCGACCCGTCTCCTTCGAAGGCGAGCGCCTCCCCGTCGAAGACCTCGCGCGGCTGCGCGCGGCGCTGGCGCGCTCCGGCCTCTCCTTGCGCGAAGGTCACGACGCCGACGAGAAGCTGCGGCGGCTGCGGCGCATGTACGAGCCTTACGTTAACGGCCTCGCCTGCCACCTCCTCATCCCGCTCCCGCCCTGGCTGCCCGAAGCCGACCGCGCCGACAACTGGCAGACCAGCGCCTTCGAGCGCGCCCCGCGCGCCGGAGAGCCTGTGACCGCCGCGACTGATCGCGAGCATTTTTAGATTGAAGCTTAACTCAGGCGGGCGTCTGCGCGCTGCGGACTAAGGCAAGTGACTTCGGACTAAGGCAAGCGGCTCCGGACTTCAGGCACCGGACTTCTGCCGCGTCTCGCCTACGACCTCTCCCTGCGCGCGCTCGGCGCTTGTGGCCACTTCGCGCAAAGAGAGGCCGCGCGCGGCCAGGAGTGCGACGCCGACCACCATCCAGAAGAGCGTCCGCGCCTTGCGCACGATGGCGAGCGTGACGCCCGCCGCCTCGCCGAACGAGAGCAGGCGCGCAAGCTGTCCCGTGCCCATCTCGTCAACGCCCGCGCGCAAAGGCACGAACTTGAAGACGACGGTGATGACGCGGTTAACCGACTCGAAGAGGAAGGCCGAGAGCAGCGTCGGCGCGACCGGGCTGATGAGCGCAATCGTGAGGTAGGCTTCGGCCACGCCGAGCAGGTGGAACGTCGCCTCGCACAAAAATATCGGCAGGAAG
>JALZHC010000936.1 GCA_030914105.1 Acidobacteriota bacterium | reverse complement strand
AAGAGGAGCACTGAAGAGAAGAGTATGTCCACATACGCCAACACCTCCGCCGCCGGTCTCCCGACGGGGCGCGTCGTGCAGGTCATCGGCCCAGTCCTCGACGTGGAGTTCGGCGACGGCTACCTGCCTCCGATTTATCAGGCGCTGCGCGTCACCTCAGAGGGCTTCGACGTGCCCACGCCCATCGACCTCATCGCCGAAGTCGAGCAGCACCTCGGCGAGGGCCGAGTCCGCACGGTCTCGATGCAGCCGACCGAGGGAGTCGTGCGCGGCATGACCGCGTTTGACACCGGCGGCCCCATCACGATGCCCGTCGGCGAGACGACGCTCGGACGCGTCCTGAACGTCATCGGGCAGCCCGTGGACAACCTCGGCCCGGTCAAGTCCGAAGAGCGCTACCCGATCCACCGCCACGCGCCCACGCTCGAAGAGCAGTCAACCGACCTGGAGATGTTCGAGACGGGCATCAAGGTCATTGACCTCATCCAGCCCTTCCTGCGCGGCGGCAAGATCGGACTGTTCGGCGGCGCGGGCGTCGGCAAGACCGTCCTCATCATGGAGCTGATTAACAACGTCGCGAAGGAGCACTCCGGCTTCTCCGTCTTCGCCGGAGTCGGCGAGCGCACGCGCGAAGGCAACGACCTTCTGCGCGAGATGGTCGAGTCGAAGGTCATCAACTTCGGCGACAGCTTCTACGAGAACTGGGAGCGCACCGGCGTCTTCGACATGACGAAGGTGGACATGGGGGCCATCGGCGAGTCGAAGGTGGCGCTCGTCTACGGACAGATGACCGAGCCGCCGGGCGCGCGCCTGCGAGTCGCGCTTTCGGGCCTGACGGTCGCCGAATACTTCCGCGACCGCGGCGACGACGTGCTCCTCTTCGTGGACAACATCTTCCGCTTCACGCAGGCCGGCTCCGAGGTCTCGGCGCTTTTGGGCCGAATGCCCTCGGCGGTCGGCTACCAGCCGAACCTCGCGACCGAGATGGGCGAGCTTCAGGAGCGCATCACCTCGACGCGCACCGGCGCGATCACCTCGATTCAGGCCGTCTACGTCCCTGCGGACGACTACACAGACCCCGCGCCCGCGACCACCTTCGCGCACCTCGACGCCGTCACCGCGCTCTCGCGCCAGATCGTCGAGCTTGGGATTTACCCGGCGGTTGACCCGCTCGCCTCTTCGTCGCGCATCCTCGACCCGCGCATCGTCAACAAGAAGACGCCCGGCCACTACGAGACCGCGCAGGCCGTCAAGCAGGTCTTGCAGCGCTACAAAGACCTCCAGGACATCATCGCCATCCTCGGCCTCGACGAGCTTTCCGAAGATGACAAGCTGATCGTCTCGCGCGCGCGCAAGATTCAGCGCTTCCTCTCGCAGCCCTTCTTCGTCGCCGAGCAGTTCACCGGCCTCAAGGGCAAGTTCGTCAAGACCGCCGACACCGTCCGCGGCTTCCAGGAGATCATCGACGGCAAGCACGACGACCTGCCCGAACAGGCCTTCTACATGGTCGGCACCATCGAAGAGGCGCGCGAGCAGGCCGAGCGCCTCGCACGCAGGCTGGGAGAATAAAGGAAAGGATGAAGGATGAAGGCCGCAAGGATGAAGTGATTGAAGTGAAAGCCGGGCGACGCTCAGCTCATTAACGGGCGACGCTCATTAAGTTGAGCGGCGGCTGCCGCGCTTTCATCCTTCATCCTTCCGCCTTCATCCTTTTCTTCTATGGCTCTTCAACTCGACGTGATCACGCCGGAGCGGCGTCTGCTTTCGGAGCAGGTTGACTCGGTGACGTTGCCGGGCGCGGGCGGCGAACTCGGCATCCTGCCCGGCCACACGCCGCTCATCTCCGAACTCCAGACCGGCGTCCTCTCCTTCGCGCGGGGCGCGGAGACGCGCCGCCTGCTCGTCTCCGGCGGCTTCGTCGAGGTCAACGAAGACCGCGTCTCCGTGCTCGCAGACCTCGCCGAGTTCCCCGAAGAGGTTGACGCCGCCCGCGCGCGCACCGAGCGCGAAGAGGCCGAGCGACGCCTCGCCGCCTTCACAGGCACGCCCGAAGAGTTGACCGACCTCCGCGCGCAACTTGCCCGCGCCGACACACGCCTCCAGCTCGCTGCCGGCGAC
>JALZHC010000935.1 GCA_030914105.1 Acidobacteriota bacterium | reverse complement strand
TCCTCGGCGCGACCTCGTGCGCCGCCCTCATCTACTTCCTGCCCGAGGGCTCCTACTGGCGCTTCATCGGCTGGCTCGCCATCGGGCTCGCGATCTACCTCGCCTACGGCTACTCGCGCAGCGCCGTCGGGCAGAAGGCGGGGCGCTCTTGGCGCACGCCGCCGCTCCTGAAGGTGGCGGCCGTCGGGTTCCTGCTCGTCGCCGTCGGCCTCTTCTACATCCCGCACGACGCGACCTTCGCGCAGCTCCTCGACAAGCTGACGGGCGCAGACCCAGAACAGCACGGGCGCACGCTGACGGGCTTCCTCATCTTCCTCGTCGGCCTCGTCGTCGGGGTGGCCGGGGCCGCGCTTGGCACCGGGAGGGCGGCGGGCGAGGGCGGCGAGAGATGAAGGTGCTCGTGCTCGGCGCGGGCCGCATGGGACTCGGCGCGGCCTACGACCTGGCGCACAACTCCGAGGGCGTGGAACTCGTCACGGTCGCCGACGTGGACGAGGGGCGCGCGCGCGCCGTCGCCGAACTCCAGCGCCTGCGCGAGGCCGCCGTGCTCGCGGCGCAGTACGGCCTGCACGTCGCCGCCGGCCACGGACTGACCTACCGAAACGTCTCGGAGGTCGCGGCCATCCCCGAAATCACAGAGTTCAACATCGGCCACAACGTCGTCGCCCGCGCCGTCCTCACCGGTTTGCCTGAAGCCGTCCGCGAGATGCGCGCGCGCATCCTTGAGGCGAAGGCGTAAGAAGTTTCGGAGATGGCTGGGCGGCTGTTGTCGTACTCGGGAGGTTGGTCTACACTTCACGCCCCGGAGGAGGTGTCATGGAACTGGTTGGGAAGCAGCGAAGATTGTTGAATGATCTCGCGGACATTGATGAGTACGGCGGCAGATTAGAGGCGCGCCTGGAGCAAGGAGACGATGCGGATTTCTACCGACTTGAAGGCTCGAAAGGAACCCAGAGCGACCCGATGGATTTGACCTACACCATCGGAGCGGCCTACCTGGATGAGCTTCGGGAAAACGCGCTCATCGGCCTCGATCTGACCGGGGAAGGTAAATTCGGCCTTCGGATAACCCCCGAGGGGTCGAGTAGCCTTGGAAGGTAGGCCCGGAAACCTGCGACCGAGCCGAAGGGGGGCGTGCGTCCCCGAGTCGGTGCTTTCGTCGCGGGCAGTCCCGTAGCCGGACTGCGGAAGATCGGCATGTCGCCTCCGGTGTGACTGCGAATTCAAACTTCGGGCGCGCCCTTCGATTTTCGGTCGGCTGCCTCAGGCTGATAGAATGCTTCCGCTCCCCTGCAAAACGCATCAAGGAACGGAGGAATTCTCGTGCCCCTGTTTGACCCTCATCGCCGCCATCCTTCGCCCGCCGTCATACTCACGATTTTAGCCGTCGCACTCTTCGTTCTCGCGCTTTGCCCGTCGCCTTTGCGCGCGCAGCAGCAGGGCGCGCAGCAGCCTTTGAAGATTGACCGCGTCGAGTTCAAGGGCCTTGAGCGCGTGACGGAGGCCGAGGCTCTGGAGAAGAGCGGCCTCCAGGCCGGCCAGACGGTCAGCATTGACGAAGTGGACACGGCGGCCAACCGCCTGCTTGAGTCCGGCCTCTTTGAGAAGCTGAGCTACAGCGTCAAGGGCAAGTCCGACAAGGCCGTCGTCACCTTCACGGTCGTCGAGCAGAAGTCGAGCATGCCGGTCGCGTTCGACAACTTCGTCTGGTTCACCGAAGAGGAGCTGCGCGCCGCCGTCAAGCGCAAAGTCCCGACCTTCGACGGCACCGCGCCCGAAGCCGGCGGCGTCACAGAGCAGATCAAGCGCGCGCTCGAAGACCTCCTGCGCGAGCGCAAGGTCGAGGGCACGGTCGAGTACACGCTCTCGGCGGATGCTTCGTGGCGGAAGGTCGAGCACCTTTTCACGGTGCGCGGGCCGGAGCTGCGCGTCTGCAAATTGAGCTTCGTCGGCGCGCGCGCCCTCCCCGAAGAGACGCTCGTGCAGAAGTCCGGCGGCATCCTCGACAACGACTACTCGCGCGCCTACGTCAACGGCTTCGCCGAAGCCAACCTGCTGCCGCTCTATCAGGAGCGCGGCTACCTGCGCGCGGCCTTCTCGCCGCCGATGGCGAAGCCCTTC
>JALZHC010000934.1 GCA_030914105.1 Acidobacteriota bacterium | reverse complement strand
GCGGGTTGCAGTCCCGTGCGCCTGGCGATTGCGCCGGACGGCGGGCGCGTCTACGTCACGGCGCGAAACAACAACGCGCTTTTAGCCTTCGACACGGCCAAGCTCCTGTCGGACGCCGCGCACGCGCGCGTCGGCAACGTGCCGGTCGGCAGCGCGCCCGTGGGCGTCGCCGTCGTCAACGAAGGCCGTCAGGTCGTCATCACCAACTCGAACCGCTTCTCGCGCGACCAGACGGCGCGGCAGACCCTGACCGTGATTGACGCGGCGCGCGTCGGCGACGGCGCGGCGGCCATCGCGGGCAGCGTGCCGGCGGGCATCTTCCCGCGCGAGTTCGGACAGTCGCCCGACTGCCAGACGCTCTACGTCGCCAACTACAACTCGAACGAGCTGGAGGTGATTGACCTCAAGCGCATGCCGGTCGGGCCGTTGCCCGCCGCCGCTCACTAGAAAGGGCGCGGGCCGGGAGAGGTTGAGAAAGCGGGCGAGAGTCTTTGATGAATACGTTGGCCCTGTTTGCGATGAATATGTTTGCGCTCTTCGCACCACCGAACTTCATTGACGACCTGCTGCTGAAACTGTTCAGCCGGGAGACGGTGAACTTCGTCGTCTGGCCGTTCATACAGATCGGCGCGGTCATCACGCTCGTCGCCGTGTGGGCGCTCTACGCGAGCTATCTGGAGCGGAAGATTTCCGCGTTCATGCAGGCGCGTCTGGGGCCGATGCGCGTCGGCAAGTGGGGGTTGTTGCAGCCCATCGCCGACGCCGTCAAGCTCCTCACCAAAGAAGACCTGATGCCGGAGAACGCAGACCCATACATCTTCCGCTACGCGCCATACATCTCCGTCGCCGCGACCTTCCTCACCTTCTCCGTCATCCCGTTCGCGCCGAACTGGGGCGTCATCACGGACGTAAACATCGGCCTGCTGTTCGTGCTCTCGATCTCCTCGGTCGGCGTGCTGGCACTGATACTGGCCGGCTGGTCTTCCAACTCGAAGTACGCTCTCCTGGGCGGCCTGCGCTCGTCGGCGCAGATGGTCTCTTACGAAGTTGCGATGGGGCTGTCGCTCATCGGCTCGCTGATGTTCGCGCGCACGCTCTCTCTGTCAGGCATCGTCGGCGCGCAGGCGGCGGACGGGCCCTGGCCTTACCTCATCTACCAGCCGCTCGCCTTCGGCATCTTCTTCATCAGCGGCATCGCCGAGAACAACCGCGCGCCGTTCGACCTGCCCGAGGCCGAGTCGGAGCTGGTCGCGGGCTTCCACACGGAATATTCGGGGATGCGCTGGTCGCTCTTCTTCATGGCCGAGTACGCGGCGATGGTCGTCGTCTCGGCGGTGGCGACGACGGTCTTCCTCGGCGGCTGGTATTTTCCGGGCGTGCTCCGGCTCACAGGCGGCTACGGCAACCTCTACATCTTCCTGTCGCTCGTCGTCTTCATCGTCAAGTGCGGCGTCCTGCTCTACCTCTACTTCTGGTTCCGCTGGACGTTCCCGCGCTACCGCTACGATCAACTGATGGACTTGGGCTGGAAGTGGCTCATCCCGGCCTCGATCCTGAACGTCGTCTGGACTGCGCTGACCATCTTCACCGTGCAGGCGCTCGACGGGTGGAGGGGCTTGAGCACGATTGAGCCGTTCAAAGGCGCGTCGGGTCTTTCGCACGGGCTGAACCTGACGTGGACGGGCAAGGCCGTCGCCATCGTCTTCGGCTGGGCCGGGCTGCTCGTCGCCGCCCTCTTCCTCGCCGCGCTCAACTGGCGCTCGCGCGACTTCAACCTCAAGAAGCAGCGCCGTCAGGTTCGACTCGTTGACGTGCCCAAGGGCAAGCCCGCCGTGGCGACGACCGCGGCGACGGAAGGATGATTGAAAGTGATAAGCGATGAGTGATAAGTGATAAGAAAAACCCGGCGGCGGCTCTGTCTTATCACTCGTCACTTATCACTCCGGAGATTTATATGCCACTGGTCAAGGTTCCACAGGCGAGTTGGAAGGAGAAGCTGAAGCGCTTCTTCCTGATTGATCTGGTTCAGGGGATGCGTCTGACGCTGAAGTACAACCTCGGCGCGCTGACGGACAAGGACTCGGTCAAGGGCTTCGGCATCTACACCGAGCAGTATCCGTC
>JALZHC010000933.1 GCA_030914105.1 Acidobacteriota bacterium | reverse complement strand
GTTGGGCGCCGACCGCCGAGACTCTGCCGGCGGCGGCGGACTTCGGCGAGCAGTTGGGCGAGGCGGCTGAGCGCGAGCTGCCGGCCTTTTCGGGCGGCGAGGAGTTCGAGGGTTTGGAGGTCGAGGACGTGGTCGTGCGCGGCGAGCCGGCGGCGGAGATCGTGCGCGCCGCACGCGAGCGCGGCGCGGGCCTCATCATCATCTCTTCGCACGGGCGCACGGGCCTGGGCCGCATCCTCTTCGGCTCGACCGCCGAATCGGTCGTCCGCCACGCGCACTGCCCCGTGCTCGTCGTCAAGCCCCCAGAAGAAAGTGATAAGTGATAAGTGATAAGTGATAAGAGAAAGCCGTCTGCTCTTTCTCATCACTTATCACTCATCACTTATCACGGCTCTTATGGACTTAAACTTCGTCAACGACCTGATCCGGAATTTCGGCCTGCTCGCCGTCTTTTTGCTGACGATGGCGGAGGGCGACATCACGCTGCTTTTGGCGGGCGTGCTGGCGCACGGGCAGGCGTTCGGCGAATACAGCTTCGTGCAGGTTCTTCTGGTCGGCACGCTCGCCGGGGTGGTGAGCGACAACGCGGCCTACGCGCTGGGCCGCGCCGGGCGCTCGCGCGTCAAGCGCTATCGCTTCTACTGCGCGGCGCGCGGACGCATCGAGCGCCTGACGGAGAAGTTCGGGCCGCTCTCGATCTTCGTCTCGAAGTTCACCTACGGGCTGCGCTGGGGCGCGTGCGCCTTCTACGGCGTGGCGAAGATGCCTTACGTGCGCTTCCTCCTGCTCTCGTTCGCGAGCTGCTTCATGTGGGTGCTGACGCTCTCGTCCACCGGCTACGTCTTCCATAGCGCCATCTACACGCTGGTCGGCAACGTCCACGACCTCAGCTACGTCCTCCTGGGCGTCGTCGTCCTCGTCATCAGCGCAGGCATCGCCGGCTTCTACTTCGCGGAGAAGTACTGGCTCTCGCGCAAGATCGAGCAGGCCGACCCCGAACGGATTCAGAAGTTTGAGCAGGCCGCCGAGGAGAAGTTCCAGGAGATCAGGGAGGAGATTTCCGAGATACTCCCGCACCCGCTCGCGCGTCACAAGGACGCGACGAAGCAGAAGGGCAAGGCCGAGGGAGACTGAGTCGTAAATGGTAGATCGTAAATCGTGAATGGTTGCCGACCGCTCGCGAATGTGGGAGATTGCTACTCAACGCCGAGAGGAGGGCAAGCACGATTTACGATTTACCATTTACGATTTACTAACTTATGATTATCGAAGCCACCGCACCGACGCGCGTTGACCTGGCCGGGGGGACGATCGACATCTGGCCTCTGTACCTGTTCCACCCCGGCGCAACGACGGTCAACTTCGCCGTCTCTTTGCGCGCACGCTGCCGCATCGAGCCGCGCCGCGACGAGCGCATCATCCTCGAGTCGCGCGACCGACAGGTCTCCTTTGAGACCGGCCTCGCCGAGATCGAGTCGCTCGCGCGCGAGGAGCGTCTGGAGCTGATCTCGAAGCTCGTCCACTTCTTCAAGCCGGAGACGGGCTTCCACCTCGTCGCCGAATCGACGGCCCCCGCGGGCGCGGGCCTGGGCGGGTCGAGCGCGCTCGCCATCGCCTGCATCGGCGCTCTGAACCGTCTGGTCGGCGACCGCTACCCCGAACGCAAGTTCATCGTCATTGCCGCCAATGTCGAGACGACCGTCATCCGCGTGCCCGCGGGCTTTCAGGACTACTACGGCGCGTTCTACGGCGGCGCGAATGCTATCGAGTTCGACGCCGCCGGCATCCGCCGCGCACCCGTGCAGGTTGACCCGGCGGAGCTTGAGCGCCGCGTCGTCATCTGCTACACGGGCGAGCCTAGACTTTCGGGCACGAACAACTGGGAGATGTTCAAGACGCACATCGAGGGCGACCCGGTCATCTTCGAGTCGTTCGAGAACATACGCGACTCGGCGCGCGACATGAGGCAGGCGCTCACAGCCGGCGACTGGCGGCGCGTCGGCGAGGTCATGCGCGCGGCCTACCCGAACCGCAAGCGTCTCGCGCCCAACATCACGACGCCGCACATGGATCACCTCGTCGAGACGGCGCTTCAGAGCGGCGCGGTCGGCGCGAAGGTCTGC
>JALZHC010000362.1 GCA_030914105.1 Acidobacteriota bacterium | reverse complement strand
GTCGAGGGCGCGGCGAGCCGCAAGGGCGAGGAGATTCGACTGCGCGGGAAGATCAAAACGGAGGTCGAGGTCGCGTGCGACCGCTGCCTCGCCGCCGTGCGTTTGCCGCTCGAAGTCGAGTTCGACACGGCCTTCGTGCCGCAGGAGTCGGAGGCCGTGAGGACTGAGAACGTCGAGCTGCTCACGGCGGACATGGGGCTTGCGGCCTACGAGGGCGACGCGGTTGACCTGGACGAGCTTGTGCGCGAGCAGATTACGCTCGCGCTCCCGTCGCGCCGCCTGTGCCGCGAAGAGTGTAAGGGCCTGTGCCCCGTGTGCGGCGCTGACTTGAACGCGGGCGAGTGCTCCTGCGAGCGCGGCGAGATAGACCCGCGCTGGTCTGCGCTCGCCGATTTGAAAGATAAAAGATAGTCCGGAGTCCGGAGTCCGGAGTTTGGAGTCAAGACAGAATAGCTTTGACTCGTGACTCCAGACTCCGAGGCTCCGGACTCAGATTTTGAAGGAGTTATAAATGCCTAATCCGAAACGTCGTCACTCGAAGTCGCGCACGCGGCAGCGCCGCGCGCATGACGCCCTGCGCGCGCCGCAGACCCAACTCTGCCCGAACTGCCAGGAGCCGCGCATGCCGCACCGCGTCTGCCCGAAGTGTGGGCACTACAAGGGGCGAGAGGTCGTCAAGGTCGAGCAGGAAGCGTAAGAGGCGCGGCCTCAGTGCGCGTGTGAAGCGCGTGGTTCGGTCTTCGGCGGCACGCGCGCTCGGCGTCGCCGCGAGTCTTCGATGGGGCACGCGAAACTGACGGGCAGAGTCGTCGTGGACGCGATGGGCAGCGACCGCGCGCCGCACCCCGAAATTGACGGGGCGCTCGCCGCGACGCGCGACTTCGGCGTCCGCGTCGCCCTCGTCGGCCAGCGCGAAGTCGTCGAGCCGGAGCTGCGACGCTGCGGCTGGCGAAAGCAGGGCGACAAGGGCGTCGAGCTGGTCGAGGCCGCCGAAGTCATCAGGATGGACGAGGCCGTGGCGACCGCCGTCCGACGCAAACGCCGCAGCTCTTTGAGGGTCGGCGCGCGTCTCGTCGCCGAAGGCGAGGCCGACGGCTTCGTCTCCGCCGGCAACACCGGCGCGGCGATGGCGACGGCGAAGATGGTCATCGGCATGCTGCCCGGCGTCGACCGGCCCGCACTCGCGGCGCTTTTGCCGACGAAGTCTGGCCGCCCGACGATGCTTCTGGACGTGGGCGCGAACAGCGAGTGCAAGCCGCACCACATGGCGCAGTTTGCTATCATGGGCGACGCTTACTCGCGCTCGGTTCTGGGGACTGAAAGGCCGAAGGTCGGCCTGATGAGCATCGGCGAAGAGGAGGCGAAGGGCAACGACCTGACGAAGGAAGCCTTTCCGCTCCTGCGCGAGCTTCAGAGTTTGAACTTCGTCGGCAACGTCGAAGGGCGCGACGTGTTCACGGGCGAGGTTGATGTAATCGTCACCGACGGCTTCACGGGCAACGTCATCCTGAAGCTCTCGGAAGGCTTGCAGGACGCCGTCGTGACGATGATCAAGCGCGAGCTTTCGGCCTCGGTCATCACGAAGACGGGCGCGGTTTTGGCGCGGCCCGCGTTCCAGAACTTGCGGAAGCGGCTCGACTACGCAGAGTACGGCGGCGCGCCTCTTTTGGGCGTGCGCAGCATCGTCGTCGTCTGCCACGGCAGCTCGAACGCGCGCGCCGTGCGCAACGCCATCCGCAACGTCAAGGAGTTCTCCGAGCACGGCGCGCTCGCGCGCATCGAGCGCGGCATCGGCGAGACAAACGCGCGCGAGGCCGTGGCTTTGCGCGCCGCCGCCGCGGAGTGAGTCCGGGGCCGTAGCCCGACCGTGAGGGAGGGCGTTCGTTTGGCGCTCGTCAGGTTATAAAGAAAGCAGGGAGACTGATGGCAGAACTCAGAGCGGCGATACTCGGCACGGGGCGCGCGTACCCCGAAGGCATCCTGACGAACGCCGACCTCGAAAAGATGGTCGAGACCTCGGACGAGTGGATCACGACGCGCACCGGCATCAAGGAGCGCCATCGCGCCGCGGAGGGCGAGTACACCTCTCTGTTCGCCGTCGCGGCTGCGCGCCAGGCCATCGAGCGAGCGCGCATCGACCCCATAGACATCGGCCTCGTCATCTGCGCCACCGTCACGCCCGACCAGATTCTGCCCTCGACCGCCTGCCTGATTCAGGCAGATTTGGGTTGCAACCGCGCTGCGGCCTTCGACATCGCCGCCGCCTGCTCCGGCTTCCTCTACGGCCTGACGGTCGCCAACCAGATGATTCGCGCAGGGCTCACGCGCTACGCCTTAGTCATCGGCGCGGAGATTCTCTCGCGCTACGTTGACTTCACAGACCGCTCGACCTGCGTCCTCTTCGGCGACGGCGCGGGCGCAGCCGTGCTCGGCCCGTCGGAAGACGGACGCGGCATCCTCGCCACGCGGATTTATTCCGACGGCCGCTTCGCCGAACAGCTCTACTCGCCCGGCGGCGGCACGCGCATCCCGCCCACCGCCGAGACACTTTCGTCGGGGCTGCACTACTTCAAGATGAAGGGCAACGAGCTGTTCAAGGTGGCCGTGCGCTCGATGGCCGACGTCTCCGTGGAAGTCTTAAACGAGGCGGGCTATTCAGCCTCCGACGTGAAGCTTTTCATCCCGCACCAGGCGAACCAACGCATCACGGAGGCCGTGGCTTCGAGGCTCAACGTTGACCCGGCAATCGTCTACTCGAACATCGCCTACCACGGCAACACCTCTTCGGCCTCGATTCCCATCGCGCTCGACGAGTGCATCGAGAAGGGGAGGCTCGCCAGCGGCGACCTCGTGCTGCTCGCCTCCTTCGGCGGCGGAGTGACGTGGGGCGGCGTGCTTGTGAAGTGGTAAGTTGGAGTAGCCAGTATTCAGTAGTCAGTAGCCAGTAGGCTCCGCGCCGAGGGCGTTGACGCTGAAGCTCAGGCGGCTCGATAAAAAGGCTTTTTCTACTGGCTACTGGCTACTGAATACTGGCTACTTTTTTATGGGCATTGCTTTCATCTTTCCGGGTCAGGGTTCGCAAGCGCCGGGCATGGGGCGGGAGCTGGTCGAAGCGTACCCGGCGGCGCGCGAGGTCTTCGAGGAGGCCGACGAGGCTCTGGGCTTCGCGCTCTCAAGGCTCTGCTTCGAGGGGCCTGCGGAAGAGTTGCAGTTGACCGAGAACACGCAGCCGGCGATCCTCGCGACCTCGGTCGCGGCGCTGCGCGCGGCCGAAGCGGAGGGTCTGCCGCGCCCGGACTTCGTCGCGGGCCACAGCCTCGGCGAATACTCCGCGCTCGTCGCGGCGGGCGCGCTCAGTCTGCGTGATGCGGTGCAGATCGTGCGCAAGCGCGGGCGCTACATGCAGGAGGCCGTGCCCGTGGGCGCGGGCGCGATGGCGGCGATATTGGGTGCCGACATCGAGTCGGTCGAAGCCGCGTGCGCGGAGGCGCGAGGCGAAGGCGAGGTCTGCGCTCCGGCGAACATCAACTCGCCGGGGCAGGTAGTGATTGCGGGGAGCGCCGCCGCGGTCGAGCGCGCGATCCCTTTGCTCAAGGCGCGCGGGGCGAAGCGGGCCGTGCCTTTGAAGGTGAGCGCGCCGTTCCATTGTGCGCTGATGCTGCCGGCGCAAGGTAGGCTCGCGGAGGATTTGTCGCGGGTCGAGTTCAAAGACTTGACAGTCCCGCTCGTCTCGAACGTGGACGCGAGAGTGGTTCGCGCGGGCGCGGAGGCGCGCGCGTCGCTCGTGCGTCAGGTCTCTTCGCCCGTGCGCTGGCGCGAGTCGGTCGAGCTGCTGGCGGGCGAAGGCTTGGAGACCTTCGTCGAGGTCGGGCCGGGGAAGGTCTTGTGCGGGCTTGTGCGGCAGACCGCGCCGCAGTTGCGCTGCCTAAACGTCGAAGACTCGGCGAGCCTGGCGGCGACGCTCGCGGCGCTCGGCTCGTCGCAGTCGAGCGAGCAGGCGGCGAGCGGCGACTGAGTTGATGTTTGCGGGAAGGGTTTTCGAGTTTTCCAACTTCAGAGAAGAGGAGCAGGAATAATGGCCGATCCGGAGATTGAAGCAAAGGTGAAGCAGATCATCATTGACGAGCTGGGCGTTGACGAGGCCGAGGTGACGCCGAACGCGCGCTTCATTGACGACCTGGGCGCGGACTCGCTCGACACGGTCGAGCTGGTGATGCGCTTCGAGGAGGAGTTCGGCATCGAAATCCCCGACGAGGACGCCGAGAAGATTCAGAGCGTCCGCGACGCATACAACTACATAGACCAGCACCAGGCGAAGAACAAGTAGCCGCGGCGGACTGCCGGGCGCGCGCCGCGCAGCAACGAAGGCGAGAACCCGTTCGGGCTTTCGGGGCGCGCGGCCCCTTGCGAGCCGCTTCCGCCGTCCGCCCCGGCGGCGGCTGGTTAGAGAACGGGCGGGCGGCCAAGCGCCGCGCGAAGACGGCCGCCCGCTCGGCTCTCTCCCGCTTAAGGAGAAGGTACTTTGAAACGTCGCGTCGTCGTTACGGGCCTCGGCCTCGTCACGCCTTGCGGCCACACGGTCGCCGAAACCTGGTCTGCGCTGATGGCGGGCCGCAGCGGCGTGAGCTACATCGAGAAGTTCGACACCACGAAGTTCTCCGTGAAGATCGCCGCCGAGGTCAAGGGCTTCGACCCGCTCAAGTTCGTCGAGAAGAAGGAGGCGCGCAAGATGGGCGCCTTCATCCACTACGCCATCGCGGCCGCCGACGAGGCCATCTACATGAGCGGCCTCATCGAGCGCGGACAGAAGATCGCCGGCGCGCGCGGCGAAGAGGTGGCCGAGCGAACGGGCACCTACATCAGCAGCGGCATCGGCGACTTCTGGGCCATCGAGCGCGAGCACGAGAAGCTCCTCAACGACGGCCCCGGTCGCGTCTCGCCCTTCTTCATCCCCTCGGCCATCGTCAACCTCGCCGCCGGCCAGGTCTCCATTCGCT
>JALZHC010000932.1 GCA_030914105.1 Acidobacteriota bacterium | reverse complement strand
CCGGGGCGCGTGCAGGCCCGCGCAGAGAAGCGCGGAGACGACGGCCAACAGGCAGAGGCGGCGGAAGAGCTTTCGAGACACCCTGAGGACTCCTTGAAGTTGCTTGCGGACTAGCTCGCGCCGTCCGGTCTGGGACGCCGGGGTTAAGGCCGGGTCAAAAGTATTATCGCACCCGGCAGATTAGATGTCTTCTCCCCGCGAGACAGTCTCTCGCCAGGCCGAAAAAATACCGGGCGGGCCGAAAAAATTTCCGGGCCGGCGGCGGCAAGAGCCGTCCGGCCCGGTCTCGCGCCGGCGTAGAAGCTACACGAAGCGGCTGGCCGCGGTCTGTGCCCCGCGTCACACGGCGCTGTAAACCGAGCCACGGCGCGAAGGAAGCTTCCGCTTTCGACTCTCAGAAGATTTCGCTTTCGTCTACCAGCGGCCCGTGAGGATGAAGGGCGACCAGAAGAAGGGGTGCGGGCGCTGGCGCATCTGCCGGAGCTGCGCGGCGCGGAGGGCCGCCGCCGGGCGCGAGCCGGCGCGAAGTGAGGTGTAGAAGTCTGTCATCAGTTCCGCGGTCGCCTCGTCGTCAACCGTCCAGAGACTCAGGACGAGCGTGGGCGCGCCCGCGTAGAAGAAGCCGCGCACGAGTCCGATCAGCTCGTCGCCGGGCGCGACGGCGCTCACGCCCGTCTCGCAGGCCGAGAGCGTCACCAGCCCCGCGTTCACGTCGAGCGTGTAGGCGTCGCGCACCGTGAGCCAGCCGTCGCCGAGTCGGAGCGAGGAGAAGAGGGGGCTGTCGGGTCGGAACTGTCCGTGGCAGGCGAGATGCAGAACGTCCGCGCGCGGCGCGCACGCGCGCAAGGCTTCGAGCGTCGCGCCCTCGTCGAGCAGGACTTCGCTCTCCGCGAAGAGCGGCGCGAGCGCGCGTATCTCTTCGCGCACGCGCGGCGTCTGCTCGTCGGCGACACCGGCGAGCAGCGCGCGCTCGAACGCGCCCCGCGGCCTCTCCAGGCAGCGGCAGAGCACGCCCGCGCTCGGCGCGTAAGAGACCTCGCGCCGCTCGACGACGTAAGCCTCTCCGTCGTAGAGCGCGTGGAACGGGACGTAGTGCAGCGCGCGGTGCGGCACGATGACGAGGCGTCGTTTGCCGCCGCGCCCTCCGTCATTTCCCGCGCGCCCCTCGCGTCCGTCCGCCTGTTCTTCGCTGCTGTCGCGCGCTTCGGCGCTGCCGAGATGTTCTTCGACGCGGCGCAGAAGCATTTCGTAGAGGGCCGCGAGGTAGTGGCGCGCGCGCGCGGTGAGCACGTCGATGTGCGCGCGCACGCGCGCCGCGCCGTGGCGCATCGCGTCGGCCTGGAAGCGGAAGCCTGCGAGCGCCGCGGCGACCTCCGTTTCGTTCGCCAGCCCGCGCACAACCTCCACCCCGCCTTCGGTGACGACGAAGGCGAACAGCTCGCCGTCGAGGCTTGCATACTCGACGAGCGCCGTGTCGGGGCCGAGCGCGCGCCGGAGCGCCGCCACGTCGAGCGGCTCGGCGCGGTCGGGGAGCGTGCCGTCGCCGCCGCGCTGCTGTAGCTGGCGCATGATTTCGAGCGTGCGCGTCTCGCGCTCGCGCGCCGCGTCGTGGAGCGCCTGCATCGCTTCGGCCCCGCGCGCGAGGTCGCCGGACGCGGGCGGGCGGTTGATGCGGCTGTAGAGCCAGCTCAGCTCCTCGCGCAGGCGTTCGAGCTGTCCGAACAGCTCTGCCTCGAACGTGTCGCGTGGGCGCGGGTGGACAGCCAGCGCGCCGCTCATCATCTCGACGAGGGCGCGCGAGCGCGCTCGCTCCGTGTACAGAAAAGCCTCCGTGACGCGCGCGCCGCCTCGGTCGTTAAGGCACAGGCGCACAAGCTCGTCGTAGGGCGCGAGCTTGTCGGCGACGAAGGCCGTGCGAAACTCCTCCGCGGGAAGCGGGGCGCGCAGGTCTTCGATGAGCGCGACGGCGTGCGTGAAAGACTCTTCGGCCTGCGCCACACGCCCGCGCGCGGCGGCGAGCATGCCGAGAGAGGTGTGGCAACGCTCGGCGACCTGCGGCAGCCCTTCGCGCTGAGACTCTTTGAGCGTCGCCTCCAAAAGTATGTGCGCGAGACGCTCCTGACC
>JALZHC010000931.1 GCA_030914105.1 Acidobacteriota bacterium | reverse complement strand
TGAAGAGCCTCTGACCCGACCGAAGGCGCTACAGCAATTTTCGTTTGGGGAGATAGCAGATAAAGCTAAGCACAGAGGGCACAAAGACGGCGCAGAGAGTTCAAATCCTCTGTGCCGTCTCCGTGCCCTCTGTGCCTGCGCTGGTTAGTATTCTCTCTCTACACGCGACCAAATCCGCGGCTCACCCCTCCCCGTTCCCTTTCGCGCGCGGGTGGCATTTCTCGTAGACGGTGCGGAGGCGTTCGGTCGTGACGTGCGTGTAAATCTGCGTGGTGGCGAGGTCGCTGTGGCCGAGCATGGCCTGGACGCTGCGCGTGTCGGCGCCGTGTTCGAGCAGGTGCGTGGCAAAGCTGTGGCGCAGGACGTGGGGCGAGACGCCGCGCAGGCCCGCGCGCTCGGCGTACTTTTTGAGCGTGGCCCAGAAGCCCTGGCGCGTGAGCGCGCGGCCCCCTTCGCCGACGAAGAGGCGCTGCGACTCGCGGCCCGCGAGCAGAGAGCGACGCGCCGGCTCGTACCTTTGCAGCCACTTGATTGCCGAGCGACCGACGGGCACGCGCCGTTGCTTGCTCCCCTTGCCCGCGCAGAAGAGTGTGCCGCCGTCAATGTCTACGCTCGAAGTCGTCAGGCCCACAAGCTCTGAGACGCGCAGGCCCGTCGCGTAGAGCAGCTCGATCATCGCGCGGTCGCGGACGCCCGCCGGCGTCTGCGTGTCGGGCGCGTTGATGAGCCGCTCGACATCTTCGCGCGTGAGGAAGCGCGGGAGTTTCTGGCCGGCCTGCGGCGCGATGAGGTCGGAGGTCGGGTCTGACTTGAGATGGCCGTCGAGCAGAAGGTAGTGGTAGAAGCCGCGCACGGAACTGAGCATCCGCGCGACCGTGCGGGCCGACAGCCCCTCGCGCGTGAGCGACATGACGAAGCGGGTCAGCTCCGCCTTGCCGAGCGACTGCGGCTCGCGCCCGCAAGCCTCGGCGTGAGTCTTCAGACGCGCGAGGTCGCGCCGGTAGCTCTCGACGGAGTTCGCGGCCAATCCCTTCTCGACTTGAAGGTAAAGAAGGTACTCACGAATCAGGTCGCGTGGCATAAGCTCAAGTAGTCAGTAGTCAGTAGTCAGTAGCCAGTAGTTTTTATCTCCTTAGTCAGTTCTTTGCCGCTTGTCAGCAGGCCGCGCTAATGCGCGGATGCTTTCTACTGGCTACTGACTACTGGCTACTGGCTACTGCTTTTCAGCTCGTCGGCCTCTCCGACGCGGGCAGCGTGGCGCTGAAGTCTTCGAGGAAGCGGCGGACGTAATCGTGCAGAAGCGACTCGACGCGTTCGGGGTCGGGCGAGGCGACGAGCAGGCCGACGTGGTGTCGCTTGCGCAGGCGGAAGACGATTTCGGGGTCTGTGTAAGCCGAAGTATCCGGCCACTCCTGGCGGGCGAGCGAGATACAGATGCCGGCGTAGTCCTCTCTGTGCGGCGGCACTTCGTAGGTGCCGCGCTCGCCCGCAACCTCGACGCGCGCCCACTCGCGCCAGAGGTTGATGCCGGTCGCGGCCTCGACCGTCTCGGCGATGTTCGCGCCGCCGACGCGCGCGGCCGTCTCCAGAAAGTAGAAACGACCGTCGCCGCCCTTGATGAACTCGGTGTGCGTGACGCCGCGCGCGAGGCCGAGCGCGCGCACCAGCTCGCGGTTGAGGGCTTCGAGCGCCTGCGCGTCCTCGGAGCGGCGCGCCACGGTGCGCGTGAGGAACACTCCGCCGCCGTGCGCCACCTCCAGAGGCGGCTTGCCGTACTTGCTCACCGCCGAGAAGACGACCTCGCGCTCCCACACGACCGAGTCCACGTGGAAGATGTCGCCGGGGATGAACTGCTCAAGCAGGTAGAAAGACTGCCGGTCGCCCAGAGCTTCGAGCAGCGGCCAGAGCTTCTCGGCGGACTCGACCTTGCTGATGCCGACCGCCGAAGCCTCCGAGCGCGGCTTCAAGACCCAGGGCGGCGCGACGCTTTCGGTGAAGCGTTGAATCCGCGCGTGGTTGAGCGCGTGGACGAATTCGGGGACGAGGATGGAGTGCTCGCGCGCCTTCATCCTCATCGCCAGCTTGTCGCGGAAGTGGCGCGCGGTGGTGTCGCCCATGCCTGGGA
>JALZHC010000930.1 GCA_030914105.1 Acidobacteriota bacterium | reverse complement strand
CCGGGAAGAGAGGGATGCGCATGTGCTCTTCCAGCGTCTTGACTTCGTAGAGCGGGAGCGTCGGGTCGAGCTCTTGCACGTCGCGCCTGAGCGCCGCGATGAGCGACTGCTGGTCGCCGCCCGACGTACGCGCCACGAGCGTGACCGAAGTGTTGTAGTCGCGCAGCAGCGGGCGGAAGAAGGCCGGCTTCGGGTCTTCGCCTAACGATTCATACTTGCCGTCGGCGACAACTCCGATGACCGTCCAGAACGGCTCGGACGGCCCGCCGAAGTTGAAGCGTCTGCCGACCGCCTCCTCGGTACCGAAGAACTTGCGCGCGAACGTCTGGTTGACGACGGCGACGCGCGACTCAGGCTTCGAGTCCTGCTCGGTGAAGTCGCGACCGCGCAGCGGAATCTCCATCGTGCGGAAGTATTCGGGCGTGACGTAGTTCGGTATCGCCAGTGGCAGCTCGCTCTGCGGCGTCGCGGGCTGGCCCTCGACGTAGATGGTCGTGCTGTTGTAGTTGATCGAGAGCGGCAGGTTGTAGACGAGCGCGGCGGAGCGCACGCCCGCAGTCTCCCGCGCGCGCTCCAGGACTCGGCGCTGGAACTCGCGCCCGCGCTGCTCATCGTAGCCTTGCAGCCCGACGTCGAACGAGAGCGCGACGGCGTTTGCGGGGTTGAAGCCGGGACGCGTGCGCTGCGCCGCCTGGAGGCCGCGCACAATCAGCCCCGCGCCCACGAGCAGCACGAGCGAGAGCGCGACCTGCAAGACGACGAGCGCGTTCCGCAGGCGCGAGCGCCGGAAGCCGCCCATCGAGCCTTCGTCCTTGAGCGCCGGGACGAGTTCCGGCCTCGAAGACTGGAACGCGGGCAGCAGGCTGAAGACGACGCCTGTGGCGAGCGAGACGGCGACGGTGAAGGCGAGGACGCGCCAGTCAATCCGCAGGTCGAAGACGATTGCCACGTCGGTCGGAAGTCTGATCGAGGTGACGAGGTCGTTGATCCACGCGGCGAGCAGGAGGCCCGCCGCGCCGCCCGCGAGCGCGAGCATGACGCCCTCTGTCACGAGCTGCCGGACGATGCGCGCGCGGCTCGCGCCGAGTGCGAGGCGGACGGCCAGCTCCTTGCGCCGCTCGGTCGCGCGCGCCAGCAGAAGGTTCGCGAGGTTGACGCACGCGAGCAGGAGCACAAGCCCGACGACCGCCACCATCACGCCCGTGAACCCAAAGACCGAATCCCTGATCGAGGGGATGAAGAGGCCCGGCGCTTCGAGACGCAGGCCGCGCCCCCCGTTCTCTTCCGGGTGCTCTTCGGCGAGCTGGGCGGTGACGGCCTGAAGGTCTGACTGCGCCTGCTCGCGCGTCACGCCGTCCCTGAGCCGACCGACGACGAAGATGTTGTCGTCCTGGCGCGAGTTGAGCCAGTCGCTGCCCGGCTCGATCTGCGGCGACATCATCATCGGCACGAAAAGCTCCGGCGCGTAGGCGACCTCGGTGCCAACGAAGCCTTTCGGCGCGACGCCGACGACCGTGAACTTCAACCCGTTGAGCGTCACGTCGCGCCCGACGATTGCGGGGTCTGAGGCGAAGCGTTTGCGCCAGCAGTCGTAGCCGAGGACGACGACCGCGCGCGCGCCCGGCGTCCGGTCTTCTTCGGGGAGGAAGAAGCGGCCCGCGGCGGGCGTGACGCCGAGCACGTCGAAGTAGTCGCCGGAGACGAGGTAGCCCCACGCGCGCTCGTTGCTGCCCTCGTGGCTGAGGCTCATCGGCGCGAAGCGGTAGGCCATGAGGCCGGAGAGCGTGCGGTTGCGCTCGCGGTAATCTTTGAAGTTGAGGTAGGACTGGATCGTGTAGTCCGCGCCGCCATGCAGCGTGCCGTAGAGTTCGACGAGGCGTTCGGGCCGAGAGACGGCGAGCGGCCTCAAGAGCACCGTGTCGACCAGACTGAAGATGGCCGTGTTCGCGCCGATGCCTAAAGCCAGCGACAGCACGGCGACCGCCGTGAACCCCGGACTCTTCCGCAGCCGCCGGAAGCCGTAGCGCATGTCCTGAAGCAGTGTCCTCATCATTCACCTCTACGGGAGTGATAAGTGATGAGTAAGAGCCGTTGCCTTCTCTCATCACTTATCACTCGTCACTTATC
>JALZHC010000361.1 GCA_030914105.1 Acidobacteriota bacterium | reverse complement strand
CATCCAGACCGTCCGGCGCGAAGACAACCCCGCTTACTACGAACTGCTCTCGGCCTTCGAGCGGCTGACGGGCTGCGCGGTGCTCGTCAACACCTCCTTCAACGTGCGCGGCGAGCCGATTGTCTGCACGCCCGCCGAGGCTTACGCATGCTTCATGCGCACGGAGATGGACTGCCTCGTCATGGGCGAGTTCGTGCTCCTGAAGTCGGAGCAGGGCGAGAGCGCGCTGGCTGAAGACCTGTCCTGGCAGGAGGAGTTCCAGCTTGATTGAGCCGAGGGGAAGCGTCGCCGTCCGACGCGAAGAGCGCGTGACAGACACGCAGGCGCGCAAGACCGCGCTCATGGTCGCCGCCGTTCTGCTCCTGATCGCCGCGTGGAACCTTTACCGCGGACGGATGACAGTTGTCTTCATCTTCGGTGCGGTCGGCGCGCTGTTGCTCGTCGCGGGGCTGCTCGTCCCTTCGGCTGCGCGCGCCTTTCATAAGGCCTGGATGAGATTTGCGGCGGCGCTCGGCCACTTGAACAGCCGCGTGCTGCTGACGCTGATGTACTACCTTGCGATAACGCCTTACGGCTTCGTGATGCGGCTCGCCGGGCGCGACCCTTTGAGGCGGCGCGCGAAGAAGCAGGCGAGCTACTGGGTGGCGCGCCAGACGACACGGCAGGCGCGCGAGCAGTTCGAGCGTCTGTTCTAAACGTTGAAGTCCGCGACGCTGAAACGGGAGGCCGCCTCCCGAACGCCGCCGCGTCCGAGGCCGTCCAAGAGGAGATTGATGAATGGGCAAGCTCTCACTCGCCGGAGAGGTCTGGCTGTTCCTGCGGCAGAACAAGAAGCTCTGGCTGCTGCCGATCATCATCGTCCTGCTCTTGCTCGGCCTGCTGCTCGTCTTTGCGCAGTCGTCGGCCCTCGCGCCGTTCATCTACACAATCTTCTGAAGTGATAAGTGATGAGTGATAAGTGATAAGAGGAGTCGCGAGTCTGGAGTCTCGGAGTCTGGAGTCAGGAACCACCGGCCTTCGACTCCAGACTCCAGACTGTATTTCTTATCACTCATCACTCATCACTTCCTGTTAACGCTCCCAGCGCGCGCCGCGTCTTCATTGTCGGACAGGGTGAGAGGGCTGTAGCGGCCCGCGAAAAAGTTCCAGGCATGTTCGAGGTCGAAACCAGCAGACTGCTCTTGATGGAAGGGGGGCGGCGAGAGGCTGAGGCGAGCGCGCCCGCGCCGGAGTCCGCGCTCGTCACGTCGGCGCGCGCGGGCGACTGCGAGGCGTTCGCGCAGCTCTACGACCTCTACGCGCCGCTCGTCCACGGCGTCCTGCTGGCGCGCGTGCCTTACGACGATGTGGGCGACCTCGTGCAGGACGTTTTCCTCGTCGCCTTCCGCAAGCTCGGCTCTTTGCGCGACGCCGCGCGCTTCGGCCCCTGGGTGGCGATGATCGCGCGCAACCGCGCGACAGACTTCCACCGCCGCGCGCGCGCGACCGAAGAGCTGCGCGAAGAGATGGCGCACGCCGAGTGCCGCGGGGCGGAGGCGGCGGAGGCTTTGGAGATCATCCGCGCCCTTCCGGAAGCCTACCGCGAGACTTTGGTGCTGCGCCTGGTCGAGGGTATGACCGGGCCGGAGATCGCCGCGCGGACGGGGCTGCAACCGGCCTCCGTGCGCGTGAACCTGCACCGCGGCATGAAGCTCCTGCGCGAGCGCCTTGGGATGAGAGGTCAGAGGGTATGAGCGACTACCTTTGGGACAGGACGGGCGAGCCGGAAGAGGATGTCGAGCGGCTCGAAGAGCTACTCGGACGTTTCCGGCATCAAGCGCGCGCGCTTGAGCTGCCGGCTGAGTCCGACGCTCCCGCGCACGTCGGCCCGCGCAGGCCCAGACTTCTGCGCGCCGCGGGCTTCGCGGTCGCCGCCGCGCTCATACTCGCCTTCACCGCGGGCACGCTCTTCCTGCTCCGCCGCGGCGCGGGCGACGCGCGGCGCGAACCTGCTCAGGCCGCCTCGCAAAAGTCGCAACGCGAGCCGCGGAAGAATTCCGCTCAACAGAATCATTCGCCGTCCGTCGAGTCCGGAAACGAGAAGGCGACGCCGGGCTTGAATGAAGCGTCGAAGCGCGACGAGCGAAGCGGGCCGGACGTGCGCGACGAGCAGACCGGGCGCGACGAGCAGACGGGACAGGTCGAGCCGGCAGTTAAGGAGAATCGAACTCTGCCGGACAATCGAGCTTTGCCGGACGAGCGAACTTTGCCGGACGAGCGGATTTTGAGGGACGAGCGCGCGGCGCGTCTGACTCTTCCCCGTAATGCGGAGCGTCGGCAGGGCTTCGGCGAAGCCGCTTTGAAACAGCGCGGCGGCGCGGCGGTCGCAGGCTCACGCGGCAACGAACGCGAAGAGGTCGGCGGCGGCGCGGGGCGCGAAGAGGTTGACGGCAGGGCGGCGCGCATCGCCGCGGAGTCCGCGAGGTTTGAAGAGGGCCGGGCGGAAAAAGAGCAGCCGCTCGAAGAGCGTCGGCGGGCGGCGAAGGACGACCTCATGTACGTCCTGCGCCTGACCGGCCTCAAGCTGAAAGAGGTTCAGAAGAAGACGCAGAAGGTTGACGGCTGGAAGTCCGCCTTCGACGAGCAGAAGCCGAACCAGTTGAGGAAGTATCAATGAAGTCATTCGCCAACACGAAGTCATCCGTCAGGACGCATTCATCCGCGTCATCTGTCAGGACGCATTCATCCGCCGGCTTGAACTCGTCCGCCGACACGCGCTCGTCCGCCGACGCGCGGTCGTTCGTTAAAGCGTCGGCGAGGCTCTGCGTCGGGCTCATGCTGGCCGCGTCGGCGCTCGCTTTGAACGTCGCGCGGGCCGAAGCGCAGGACAGGGGCCGCCTCCGTCTCGACAGCCTCGAACGTCTCGCGCCGAGGGCGACCGACACCGTCAACGTCGAGGTGGACGGCTTCCTGATTAAGCTCGCGTCGAAGATTCTCTCGGACAAAGACCCGGACGAGAAGACCGCCAGGGAGATCATCAGCGGGCTGCGGGGCGTCTACGTGCGCAGCTACGAGTTCGGCAAGGAGGGCGAGTACGCCGATTCGGACATCGCGCCGATACGCGAGCAGTTGCGCGCGCCCGCGTGGACGCGCCTCGTCGGCGTGCGTTCGCACGACGGCGGCGACGACGACGCGGAAATCTACGTCGCGACCGACGCGGGCCGCGTCCAGGGCTTGACCGTGCTCGTCGCCGAGCCGAAGGAGGTCACCGTCATCAACATCGTCGGCGACATAGACGTGGAGAAGCTCAAGCGGCTCGAAGGCAGCCTCGGCATCCCGCGCATACACATCGGGCACAAGAGGAACGCCGCGCGGCGCGACGATGACAAGTGAGGGCCGCGACGGCGAGTGAAAAATAAGGGCTGACGGTTAAAGGGCCGGGCGGCGGACTTGTGCTCCGATAAAGGGACAGGCGGCGGACTTGTGCGCCGAGCGAGGAAGTCGATCGGAATAGTTCATGAGGAAGTCAGTCGGAATAGTCAACGCATGCTGATAGTCGTCTTCCTCGTCTTCTTCGTTCTCTACGCGCTGGGCCGCATCAGCCTGCGCACACTTCGTTGGGCTTACGCCGCCGTCGTCGTCCTCGGCCTGCTCTACTTCCCCTGGAGCGTCGGCTTCCGTCTGAACCCGCAGCCGTGCGAACTCGCGTTCGACCTGCCGCTGGCCGTCTTCTCCCTGACCAACTACGCGCACATCATCCTGTTCGCATTCTTCTTCCTGATGACGTGCGCGCAGTTCCGCACGCCCGACCGTTCGACGTTCGCCTGGGCCGCGCTGGCGACGCTCGTCATGGGGGCGCTGGTGGAAATCGCCGAGGGCGTCACCGGCAAAGGCCACTGCCGCCTTCGAGACCTCATCCCCGACTCCGCCGGCGCGTTAATCGGGGCCGCCGTCCTTCTGCTCTGGCTCAGGATACGCCAGAGGCCGAAGCCATTCTTCGCGTAGCGGTCGCGGCGCGTTCGGCCACCTCAAACGCCGGCGCACGCGCCTTCACCAGGGAAAGCCCGCCACCTCGACTTTGCCCGAAGGCCACGCGCGAGAGCCGCACGGCAGAATCATGACTCGAAACGGTGAGACGACTTTGCCCGCGGGCTGCTCGAACTCGACCTCCTCCTCGACGAGCTGCCAGCCCTGCCGCGCATAGAAGGACGCGAGACGCAGCAGGCAGAAGAGCATGCCGAACTCGACTCCGAGTTCCGAGCACATGAACTCCGCCGCGCGACGCATCGCCGCGTGGACGAAGCGCCGGCCCTGCGCTGCGGGGACGGTGACGACGCCGCCGACGCCGCCGACCATGACTGCCTGCCCGCCCGCCGTCACCGAAGTCTTCAGCAGGCCGACGTGGCTCAACGCGCGCCCGTCCTCTTCGGTGATGAAGTGCAGCTCCTTCGGTCGCCAGCGGTACTTCGCGTCCTCGACGCCGAAGATGTTCTCGCCCCAGCCGAAGAGCGCCTGCCGCTCTTCTTCGCTGAGGCTCTCGGCAAATCTGATCTCGACGCCCAAATTCCTGCGCCCCATTCAAGGATTGTTGTTTGCCCTCGAAGCCGAAAGGCAATATAGTGTCCCAACGCCTGAGGCTTCGGGGACTGCCGTTTTAAAGCTTTCCACGCCCGAACACAAGAACAATCTTTGAGGAGCCTGCACATGAAGAGGGTTAGTCTTCTCCCGCGCCAACTCGTCCGGGCCGCGTCGCCGCTCGTCGCAGCCTTCATGCTCCTGACCGCCGCGCCGCGCACGACACGCGCCCAACAGGAAGAGCAGCCGCAAGGCGGGCAGCAAGGCCCGCAGCAGGGCCAGCGCCGCGGCGCGACGGCGGCGAGGCCCTTCGGGCCGCTCGCCTACAGGCCGATCGGGCCGTACCGCGGCGGGCGTGTGGACACGGTCGCGGGCGTGCCCACGCAGCCTTTTGTTTACTACTTCGGCGCGGCGGGCGGGGGCGGCGTCTGGAAGACGACCGACGGCGGCGTCACCTGGGAG
>JALZHC010000929.1 GCA_030914105.1 Acidobacteriota bacterium | reverse complement strand
CGCCAACAGCGTCCACGCCGACGGCCCCGGCAAGTTCTTCGTCTCCGGCCCGCACGCGAAGTTCGTCGAGACCAACCTGCTCGACCTCTACCTGCACGAGATGGTGAAGATGAGTCCGCTGCAAGGCAGCTCGTTCGAGATCGTGCCGACGAGCGACGAGACGGCGATCATCGGCGCGGCTGTGAGCGCCGCGCACTCCGCCGCCGTGCGTTGAGCCGCGGCCTGGTCGGGGCCGAGAGTTTCGCCTGAGGGCCGTGAGTAGCCGTGGACTACTCACGGCCCTGCGCCGCTCACGCCTCTTGTTTCCGGCACTTCGACCGGCTTGGGGCGTGAAAAGCTCAGCCGCCCTTCCGTTGTTTGTTCTAGAGGAGCTGAAGATGACTGGAAGACATTTCCTGTTGACGCTCACACTCGCGCTGGCCGCGGGCTTCGCAGGCCACGCGCTCTACTCGGCGCTCGCGTCGCCGACGGTCGCGCAGGCGCGCGCCGCCCCCAGGGATTCGGGCGAAGGGCAGTGGGAGTACTGCGCCGTCGTGAAGGCGCAGTATCCAGGCTCCGTGCGGCTCGTCTACTGGATCGCTTACTTCAAGACCGAGGGCACCAAGGTCGAGGATGTGGAGGCGGGCGTCAGCGGCAACGCCTTCGCGAAGGCCGTCGCCAGGCTCGGCGAGGACGGCTGGGAGATGGTCGGCGAAGGCCCGCTCGAAGTCCGACCCGAAGTCCGCCCCAGCCCCGCGACCTCGCCCACCGCCGTCTTCTTCAAACGGCGGAAGGGCTGAGAGAGGGGGCTAGGGGTTAGGGGTTGGGGGCTGGCAATTGAGTAGTCGCCGCGTCGGGCGCTCAAGATGCGGCGAGCTTTTAACTAACACCTAACCCCCAGCCCCCAACACCCTTTCGCCTACTTCTTCTCGTCCGGCGTCTTGTGCTCGCCCTCGATGCCGGCTGCGCCTTCGACCTGTTCGACGCCGCCTTTGACCGCGCCGATCACAGCGCCGGTCGCCGCGCCCACGAGAACATCGGCGGCGAGGTCTTTGGCCTTGTCGAGAATCTTGCTCGCGGTGCTCTTCTTGACGGGCTTCTTCGCCCCGCCCTTCCTGGCACCACCCTTCTTCGCTCCGCCTTTCTTCGCGCCGCCCTTCTTCGCGGCCCCGCCTTTTTTGGCTCCGCCCTTCTTCGCGCCGCCCTTCCTGGCGGCTCCGCCTTTCTTCGCGCCGCCCTTGCGAGCCTTGGAAGCGCCGCCACGCTTGGCCGCGGACTTCTTCGAGCCGCCCTTCCCGGCCCCGCCCTTCTTCGCGCCGGACTTCTTGCTCCCGCCCTTCTTCGCAGACTTCTTCGCCCCGCCGGACTTCTTCGCAGACTTCTTTGACGACTTACTCGAAGCCATTTCCTCTTCTCCTTACCTGTGTGATTTCAACTGCTGCCACAACGTAGCAAACAACCGCGTCGCTGTCACCAACTTTCTTATTGCCGAGCGGCGGATTGGAAAGATTTATTCATTGATTCAATGACTCGCTGAGTCAATGAACAAGTCCCTCCAATCCGCCGCGCGCCGCCGCGACGTATTTAGACGCGCGTGGGAGAATGTGTTTGACTGTCCGGGCCGGCGCTGGAAAGAATATGTGCCGGCGTGTCCTGGCCGCGCAGGCGCGCGTCCGGTCGCGCGCGAGCGTAGCGCACACGGGCAGCTAGTTTGCGTGCGAGTGAGTCCCGCGCATCAGGGGCGGCGAGTCTTCATCGACTCTCTTTTACGGCAGGCTCAGACCGAAGTGGCGCAGAGAGGTTTTCACTACCGTTGGGAGTATGATCTGGGCGCGAGTCCGCAGGCGCTCTGGCCGCTCGTCTCCGACACGAACCGCTTTAACCGCGACGCGGGGCTGCCGGACGTGACCGAGCAGGCCGCTTCGGAGAAGGGCGGAGGACGTCGCCTGCGCTTCTCGAAGCTCGGCGTCGGCGTCGAGTGGGAGGAGGAGCCTTTCGAGTGGGTTCGTCCCTACCGCTTCGGCGTCGTGCGCAAGTACCGCAGCGGCCCCGTCGCGGAGGCGCGCGTCGCCGTGGAACTCTCCGAGCGAGAGGGCGGCGGCACGCACCTCGTCTACGAGGTCTGGGCCGAGCCGCGCGGCGCGCTCGGG
>JALZHC010000928.1 GCA_030914105.1 Acidobacteriota bacterium | reverse complement strand
CCGTAGAGCCGCGCGAAGAAGACGAGGTTCTGCTCGACGTTGAGACGCCAGTAGAAGCTTCGTTCCTCGGCGCTGGCGAGGCCCACTTGTGCGCGCACGCGCGCGTCGTCGCGCACGCTGTCGAAGCCGCGCACGATGACCGCGCCCGCCGTGGGCTGGACGAGCGTGGCGACGATCTTGGCGAGCGTCGTCTTGCCCGCGCCGTTGCGCCCGATGAGGCCGAAGATTTCGCCCTCGCGCACGTCGAAGGAGACCCCTTTCAAAGCCTCGACGGGCGCGCGCGTTCTCATCCGGAAGACCCGGCGCAGGCCGGCGAGCGGGACGGGGTAAGTCTTCGAGACGCGTTCAATCGAGATGGCGGCGCGGCGCGGCACACGCGCGTCGGTCGTTGCGTCTTGCTGCTCGTTGATCGTCGTTGCCGTCATTGCTATACAGAACCGCGAGCGGTACTGTACCTCGCTTGCTGCCAGTCTGCTTATCTGCGGCGCTGGCGCGGGTCGAGGTATTCGCGCAGGCCGTCGCCGAGGAAGTTGAAGGCGAGCACGGTGAGGGCGATGGCGAGGCCGGGTGCGAGCATCGCGTGCGGCGCGTTGACGAGCGTCGCCAGGTCGCGCGCGTCGTCGAGCATCACGCCCCACGACGGCGCGGGCGGCGGCACGCCGAGGCCGAGGAACGAGAGCGACGCCTCCGACAAAACCGCGCCGGCCATCCCCAGGCTCGCCTGCACGATGAGCGGCTGGACGGCGTTCGGCAGGATGTGGACGAAGAGGATTCGCCAGTCGCGCGCGCCGAGTGCGCGTGCCGCCTGCACGAAGTCATACTCCCTGACCTTCAGAACCTGCCCGCGCATCACGCGCGCGTAGCCGACCCAGCCGATGATGCACAGCGCGAGGATCAGCTTGTTCAGCCCCGCGCCGAGGAAGGCCACCATCGCGATTGCCAGCAGCAAGCCGGGGAAGGCGAGGAAGACGTTGAAGACGTAGCCTGATACGACGCGGTCAATCCATCCGCCGTAAAAGCCGGCGAGCGCGCCGACCACGACCCCGACGACGCCCGACACGGCGACCACGACGACGCCGACGCGCAGAGAGATGCGCGCCCCGTAGACCACGCGCGAGAAGATGTCTCGGCCCGTCGCGTCCGTGCCGAGCCAGTGCTCGGACGAGGGCGGCAGGTAGCGCGCCAGAAGGTTCGTCGCCCCCACGTCGTGCGTCGCAATGAGCGGCGCAAAGAGCGCCACCAAAACGAGCAGCGCGATGAAGGCGAGACCGAAGATTGCTAGGCGATTCATAGGTTAGTAAATCGTAAATCGTGAATCGTAAATAGTGGTTGAACTTTCACGGGCTCGCGTCGTGTTGTCTAATGCCGAAGGCGCAAAACTATTGACGATTGACGATTCACGATTTACGAAACTCTTATCCGCGGGTCGAGCCAGCGGTAGACCATGTCCGTCAGCGTGTTGGCGAAGATGTAGGTGACGCTGATGACGAGGACGCAGCCCTGCACCAGACGGTAGTCGCGCTTGTTGATGCCTTCGTCAACTAGCAGGAGGCCGAGGCCCGGCCAGTTGAAAATCTTCTCGGTGATGATCGCGCCGGCGAGCAGCACGCCGAGCTGGAGGCCGAGGATTGTGACGACGGGGATCAGGCCGTTCTTCAAAACGTGCTTGTAGACGACCTTGCGCTCGCTCAGTCCCTTGGCGCGTGCCGTGCGCACGTAGTCCTCGCCGAGCTCTTCGATGACCGAGGAGCGAACCATGCGCGTCAGGAGCGCCGAGAGCGCCAGGCCGAGCGTGAGCGCCGGCAGGATGATGCTCGACCAGCCGAAGCGGCCCGAAGGGTCGAGCCAGCCGAGCCAGACGGCGAAGACGTAGATCAGGAGCGGCCCGACGACGAAGCTCGGCAGGCTGATGCCGACGAGCGCGACGACCGACAGAGAGTTGTCAACCCACCTGCCGCGGTTCGTCCCCGCCACGACGCCCAAAGGGACGGCGACGGCGACGGCGACCAGAAGCGCGGCCATCGCCAGCTCAATCGTCGCGCCGTAGCGCGAGAGTATTAGTTCGAGGACGGGGCGGTCTGTGCGGAAAGAGCGGCCCATATCGCCATGCAGGAGCGCGCGCCAGTAAT
>JALZHC010000360.1 GCA_030914105.1 Acidobacteriota bacterium | reverse complement strand
TGCAAGCCCCGCGTCGCCGCTTCGAGCCGCCGCCGCGCGCGCGCCGCCGAATCACTCACGCGCCGTTCCAACCCGCGCCGCGCATCCTGAAGCTCTTCGCGCGCGACTCTCAGACGCATCCGCACCTCATCGAAGCCCGTAGACATCGCGGCCTCCTGCACGCGCGCGCGCTCCGAGAGCACGCGGTAGCGCGCCGCGTTGACGAGTCCGTGCGTCAGGCGCTCGATGTAAGACGCGATCTCGTCTTCGCGCTCGGCGACGATCTCCGCGGCGGCGGTCGGCGTCGCCGCGCGCACGTCCGCCGCGAAGTCCGCGATGGTGAAGTCCGTCTCGTGCCCAACCGCCGAGATGACGGGCACCAGCGAAGCGCGTATGGCGCGCGCCACCTCCTCCTCGTTGAAGGCCCAGAGGTCTTCGGCGGAGCCGCCGCCGCGTCCCACGATGATTACGTCAACGCGCTCGTCGGCGCGCCCCTCCGCGACGGCGCGCAGGTTGTGCTCGTTCAGAGCTTGAATGGCGCGCGCGATCTCTGTCCCGGCCCCTTCGCCCTGCACGCGCGTCGGCGCGACGAGCAGGCTGACCGTTCGCGTGCGCCGCTCGACGGCGCGGATGATGTCGCGCAAGGCCGCGCCCGTCGTTGAAGTGACAATGCCGACCCGTCGCGGCAGAAGCGGCAGCTCGCGCTTCAAAGCTTCGTCGAATAGTCCTTCGGCGGCGAGCCTCTCTTTCAGTTGCTCGAAGGCGACGCGCAGCGCGCCCGCGCCGACGGGGTCGAGCGCCTCGACCATCAGCTCGTAGTCGCCGCGCGGCTCGTAGACGGTCATGCGCCCGCGCACGCGCACCAGCAGCCCGTCCGAAGGGCGGAAGCGTATGCGGCAGTTGACGCCGCGGAAACAGGTCGCGCGCAACTGCGCGCCCTCGTCGCGCACGGTGAAATACCAGTGGCCGGAAGCGGCGGCGCGGAAGTTTGAAATCTCGCCCTCGACCCAGACGGACGCAAACCGGTTCTCAAGCGTGCCGCGCACCTGCGCGGTCAGCTCCGAGACTGTGAGCGGTCGGCGCTCCGACTCGTCGAACAGGGACATCAGCAGCGGGCGAGACATAGTAAGGATGAAGGATGAAGGATGAAGAGGGGAAAAGCAAGGAGTCAGTAGTCAGTAGCCAGGAGCAAGTAATTCCTTCATCGGCAGGACGAACTTCGGTCTTCAGCCGGAGCGCAGGAGAACAAGTTTCTACTGGCTCCTGTCTACTGACTACTGGCTCCCTTCCGCCTTGCGTAATAGCCCTGGCGGTAGAAGAGGCGGAGCTTCTGTTTGCGGAGTTCGGGGTTGGTGATCTCGACCTGGACTTTGCGCAGAGAATCGTCTTTCGAGCGGTTCGTGGGTGTGTAGGAGATGAGGTATTGCGAGCGCAGCTCGTCCTGAATCTGGGCGAAGGCGGCGGAGAGGTCGGCGGGGTCTTTGGGGAAGAAGGCGCGGCCTCCGGTCTGTTCGGAGATGTCGCGGAGGAAGTCGCGGCGCATCTCGCCGTCGCGGAAGTGCTTGTCGCGGATGCCGATTGAGTAGACGACCGTGTCGTTGCGCACGGCGTACTCGACGGCCTGGTAGATGCGCAAGCGGCTGCTCGTGTCGTCGCCGTCAGAGAGGAGGATGATGGCGCGGCGCGTCCGTTCGGGTGTCTTCGAGAGCACCTCCTGAATCGAGAGGACGATTGAGTCCCAGACGCCCGTGCGACAGCGCAGAACGTCCTGCTCGCTCGCGTTCTCGTCGCGGCACACGGGGTTGTCCGCCGTGTACTCGACCTTCAGACGACTGATGGCCGAGAGCAGGCGATCGGTGTCTTTGGTGAGCGGCTGTTCGAGGCGCGTGATGCCGGTGAAGGAGACGACCGAGGCCGTGTCTTTGCCGGGCCGCAGCACCGAGCGGACGAACGAGCTGGCCGCGTCCTGCTCGTCCTGCATGACCTTCTCCTGCGAGGCGGAGGTGTCAACCAGGAGCGCGAGCGAGACCGGCTCGTCCGTCTCGCGCTCGAAGAGAGAGACCTGCTGCGGGACGCCGTCTTCGAGGACGCGTATGTCTTCAGCGCTGAGGGTGGTGATGAAGCGCCCCTTCGCGTCCTTCGCCGTCAGCAGAAGGTTCGTCGCGTCCGACTCGATGCGCTCGACCGCCTCGCCGTCGGGCGTCGGCGTCGGGGTTGCTGTGGGCGTCGGGGTCTGTGTCGGAGTCGGCGTTGGCGTTGGCGTCTGTGCCGGGGTCGGAGTTGGAGTCGGGGTCTGCTGCGCGGCGGGCTGCTGAGTTTGTGCGGGCGCGGTATTGGTCTGCGCGCGCGCCGCGCATGGCAGCGCGGATGAGAGCAGAAGCGCGAGGATGACTAAAGCTGGGAAGAACATCTCGGCCCCCTTGTTCGCTGAAACTTCCGGCGGGGAGGTTCAATCGTTCACGGCGCGGCGGTCGGGGTGGCCGTCGCCTGCGCGACGCCGACCGCGGGACTCAGGCGCACGCTCGCTCCGTCGCGCGCGACCCGGACGCGCACGCGCGCGTCGCGCCGCGCGCCGGAGGCCGACTCGTAAGTTACGGTGTAGGCCGTGCGGAGCTGCGCGGCCACGTCGTCGTAGGCCCGCTGCAACTGTTCGAGGCGCGTGATGGGGTAGTAAGTCCCGCCCGAAATTTCGGCGAGCTTGCGCCCCTCCTCGTCGGCGCGCGTGGTGAGTCCGAGGAAGCGCGTGCGCGTCGGGTCGAGGGTCGTCTCCGACGAAGGCGCGCTCTGTGAAGGGATCAGCTCCGAGGGGATGTAGAGCGGGTAGATGATCGCGCCGGTCTCGTAGACCGTGTCGAGGATGGAGGGGAACGAGAGGAAGGAGCGGTTGTCGTCGCCGTCCGAGAGGATGACGATGCCTGTGCGCTCGCCGCGCAAGGGTTTGAGCGTATCGACGAGCGAGTAGCCGATGGCGTCGTAGAGCGCGGTCGCGCCGCCGGCCTGGATGTCTTTGATCCTTTCGGTGAGGAGACGGCGGTCGGCTGTGAAGTCGGAGACGAGTTGCACGTCGTCGCGGAAAGATATGATGGCGATGCGATCCTGCGGGCCGGCGGTGGCGAGGAAAGCGAGCGCGGCCTTGCGGATGAAGTCAATCCTCTCCTCGACGCTTCCTGATACGTCGAGCAGGAGGACGAGGTTGAAGGGCGCGCTCGTCGGCTCGACGGCGCGCACGGGCCGTTCCTCTCCGTCCTCGACGACCGAGAAGTCTTTGGCCGTCAGCCCGGCGATGGCGCGCCCGTTGCGGTCTGTGACGCGCGCCTGCACGCGCGCGAGCGTCGGGCCGGCCGGCGTCTTCACTTCGAGCGGGTTCGAGCGCGCCGAGAGCGAAGGCGAACTCGCGTGCTGCGGCAGGGTCTCTGCGTACTCGCCGACGAGTCGCGGCGCGACCTTGCGGACGGCGTCAATCAGCTCGGCGTCGCCGCTGCGGATGATTGCGCGCGCGGCTTCGGTGAGCGGGCGCTCGCGCAGGTCTGCCGGAACCTCGGCCTCGTCACGGACGCCGAAGAGGAGGACGCCGCGCGCCGTCTCAAGGTCGAGGCGGACGCGCGCCTCTTCATTCGCTTTCTTGTCGCCGAAGCGCCCGGCGATCTCGTACTCGCCGCCGCGCTTCGACTTCACCTTCGGCAGCTCGACCTCGCTGAAGAAGCGCGGGCGGCTGAGCGTCCAGCGGAAGCTGTAGTGCAAGGCGTCGAGCGGAACGTCGGCGCGGATGGTGCCGGTGTCGGTCTTGACTGAGGCGTCCGAGACGTTGCCGAGAATGTCAACCGCGCCGGCCTCGGTCTCGACCGTGACGCGCGTGCGCGCCGGCACGCGCACCAGGAGGTCTATGCGCTCGCGCTCGACCTGCGCCTGGCTGACCGTCACCTTCCTGCCGTCGGCGGCGTGCGCGGCGGCGTGCTCGCGCTCGACTTCTATGCGGAGGCCGTCCGCGCCCGAAGAGAGGCGCACGTCGCGCTCTGTGATCGAGAGGCCGGCGGCTGAAGTCGCGCTGACGGAGAAGTTCTTCTGCTCGTCGGAGGCTTCGACGGTGACGCGCCCCGTCCGGTTCTTCACTCTCAGTTCGAGCTTGCCCGGCGCGTCCACTTCACGCGCGAAGCCTTGCCCGCGCGCCGGCGGCGCGGCGCACACGACGAGCGCCGCCAGAAACGCGGCTGCGTAAATCGCTGGTTGAAGCCGGAGGACGCGTGCGGGCGACGCCGCGGCGGGGGCTACTCGGTACAGCATAGGTGGAAATCTTGCAGCGCACGCGCTGGCGCGGTCAAGTGGAAGGATGAAGGATAAAGGCGGAAGGATGAAGTGGCTGCGGCGAAAGTTGAGCGGCTGCCGTTAAGGTCGGGCAACTGACGCCGCAAATTCGGGCGGCTGAAGACGAGCCTTCATCCTTCATCCTTCCGCCTTCATCCTTGTCTTTTGTGTACGTACTCGGCGATGGCGTCGCGCAGCTCTGTGGCCTGCTCTTCCGAGAGCGAGCCGGTGACGACGCGCCCCTCCTGGAGGCCGATGACGGTGACGCGACCGTCCATCTGGAAGTTGAAGGTGAAGCTGCTGCCGTTGTCGAGTTCAAAGACGAGCGCGGGCGAGACGCTCGCCGCGCTGTTCGATTCGAGGGGCATCCCTGTCATCTCCGTGTGATTCAGAAGTCAGGTCAGCGCCGGGGCGGAAGCCTCGCCGGTCTGCCTCAAGCATCTCCCTTCGCGCCCTCTGCGCCTCCTCCAGCGCCTTTGCGGTTAAGTAAAGCCAAGCTTAAACGCAAAGGCGCGAAGCAGGCGCGAAGGGCGCAAAGAAACTGATGGCTGTCAGCTTCGGCCTCGGCGGCGATAGTTTAGCAGAGTCGGGGCCATCCGGTCGTGCAGCCTGACCGCAAAGTTTGCGGACGACGAAGGCGGGCCGGGCCGGGCCGGAGGCGTATCGAAAGTGGCGTGCGAAAAATAGGCGGCGCGCGACGAACCGGGAAAGGCGCGGCGGCATCTGATATTCTGTT
>JALZHC010000927.1 GCA_030914105.1 Acidobacteriota bacterium | reverse complement strand
GCGCACGATTACGTCTTTGATTGTCGCCACCGGGTCGCCCTCGACCTCGCGGACGGGGCGACCGAGCAGTTGCGAGAGGTAGAGCATAAGAGTTTCGCCGTTCGGAAAATTTCGCCGGGGCGATGATAGCACGAGCGGCGCGGCGGGCCGGAGACCGCGGCGCGCGCCGCCGAAACAGAACCCCTCCACTCTTCAATCAAACCCTTCCACTCTTCGCGCCCCGCCGCAACAAAACTCTTCCACTCCGGCGCTCGGCTGTGATAGAGAAGTGCGTTCGTCGAAGACCGTGTGGGCGCGCACCCCTCGCCGGCGTGCCTCCCGCAGCGGAGGTTGAAAAGATGGAGACTCTCGTGCGCGCCGTCGGCGCGCTGTCGTGCCTGACGCTCTGTCTGGTCGCGCTGATGATCGTCGCGCCGCTCTTCGCGCCGCCCGACGAGCAGAACGAGAAGGGCGGCGACAAGGACAACCCTGTGCTGGCGATGGAGTTCATGGGGAACGAGGCGCAGGTGAGTGATTTCCTCGGCGCGCGCGATGCCGACGGCGACAGCGTGATGCGCCGGAAGATTCGGCGGGGCCTCGCCTGGGACAACCTCTTTATCGCGACCTACTGGCTTCTGTTCATCGGGTTGTCGCTGCTGCTGTCGCGGCGCGCGTGGCCCGGCCGCGCTGCCCTCTGGCTCGCCGTCTTCGCCGCGCTCTGCGGGACGGGCGCGGCCATCTCCGACACCGTGGAGAACGCGCGCACGCTCGTCCTGCTCGACGCCGCGAAGGTTACGAAGCCGTTGCATCAGACGCTCGCCATGGCCAGCTCCGAGAAGTGGCTCCTCATCGGCCTGGCGACGCTGGCCCTCTCTTTCGTCTTCCTCTGGACGGGCGACGCGAAGTCGCGCCTCGTCGGCGGCCTGCTGTTCCTTTTCTACCTGGCCGTGGGCGCGCTCATGATTCTGGGCGTCCTCGCGGGCAGCAAGAGCCTGATCACCTCGGCATTCCTTCTCTACCTGTGCGGGCTGATCGGCGTCGCGGGGCTGTTCACATTCGGCGCGCGTTGGGTGGCCGAGCGTTTACGGCGCGGGCGCGGCGGGGTCTGACGCGGGGAGACGGCGGAAGGGTATTGTTAGTTCGGGTGCTTTGACGTATGCTCACCGCCGCCGCGTCCGAAGGTTCAAGACCTGGCGCGCGGGTGTTCAGGATTGCAGGACTCGGCGGGTGTGTTCGCGGAGGGGTTCTCTCCAACTTCCTATGCTGACGGTCGGGACGGAATGGCTCATCGAGGCGGCGGGCTGCGACGCCGGGCGCTTGCGCGACGTTGAGAGTTTGCGCGCCGTGTTTGCGCGCGCCGTCGCGGAACTGGGGCTTCGCGTCGTCGGCGAGCAGTTGTGGCACAAGTTTCCGGGCGAGGGCGGCGTGACGGGACTGGCGATGCTCACGGAGTCGCACCTCGCCTGCCACACCTACCCTGAGTTCGGCACGGCGACCTTCAACCTCTACTGCTGCCGCGAGCGGCCCGCGTGGGCCTGGGAAGAGCGTCTCGGCGAGATGCTCGGCGCGCGCGACGTGTGTGTGCGGCGCGTCCGCCGCGCGTCTCCTTCATCCGCGTCTCCTTCAAAGACGCCTCCGGCGTTTGAAAGACCTTCGCCGACGTTTGAAAGCTCCGCAACGTTTGAAAGCCCCTCGACCTTTGAAAGCTCTGCACAGCTCAAGCCGCGCGGGGGTGACGCCTGATGGCTTTGCAGGCGAGCTGCCCGGCGTGCGGCGCGCAGGTTCTGTTTAAGACCGGCTCGTCGGTCGTCGTCGTCTGCGAGTCGTGCAACTCGGTCGTGGCGCGCACAGACCGAGGCGTCGAGGACGCTGGCAAGGTGGCCGACGTGGTCGAGTCCGGCTCGCCGCTCGAAGTGGGACTCAGCGGCGTCTACCTCGGCGTCGCCTTCGAGCTGACGGGGCGCGCGCAAGTAGGACACGCGGCGGGCGGATTCTGGGACGAGTGGTACGCGGCCTTCGCGGACGGTCGCTGGGGCTGGCTCGCCGAGGCGCAGGGGCGCTTCTACCTCACGTTCCAGATTCAAGTGCCCGCGCCGAACGCTCTGCCTTCCTTCGACTCGCTCCAACTCGGCCAGCCCGTCTGGGCCATCCC
>JALZHC010000926.1 GCA_030914105.1 Acidobacteriota bacterium | reverse complement strand
CCGCTGTTCTGCGCGACGCCGGGGACTAAGAGCGCCAAGGTGTCAATGCCGAACCCTTGCGCGTTCGACGGCAGGTCTTCGATCTTGCGCGCCTCGAAGGTGTGAGAGATCTGCGCCTGCTCGGTGTTGAGCACCTCTTCCGTGCCGGCGACGACCGTCACCGTCTCGGTGATGTTGCCCGGCTCCAGCTTGATGTCCACCGGGTTGACGATGCCGACCTTGATGTCGGTGCCGGTGGTGACCGAGCGCTTGAAGCCCGCGCCCTCAACCGTCACGGTGTACTTGCCGGGCTTGAGGTTGGCGAACTCGAAAGTTCCCTCGCCCGTGGTGGTGACCGGCTCGCCCTCAAGGCCGGTGGCCTCACTCTTGACCTTGACGGTCGCACCGGCGACGGCTGCGCCATTGGCGTCTGTGACCGTGCCCCTGAGCGTGCCCGTGGTGGCCTGCGCAAACGCCGGCCTTGCCGAGAGCGGCACGAGCATCACCAGGGTTAAGGCGATGGTGTTGGCGATAGACAGGGTTCTCGCCAGATGGGAACGTATCATTTGGTTCTCCCTCCTAAACAGTCTGGTAGGTCAGTTTGGTGAACTCAACGCAGAATGCTAATCAGGCGTCGCACCTGCTCGGCGTTCGCTGCGTCGGGGGCGTCGTGAAGGTAGGTCTCGAACGCCTTCAAGGCGAGCGCCCGCTCCCCCTTGTTCATATAGAGCTGCCCGAGGTGAAACTCTGCGAGGGCGAACTTCGCGCCGCCCAGCTCGTAGGCGGTCGAAAGCTCGCGCTCGGCCCGGTCGGAGTCGCCCAGGCCGAGACGGGCCAGCCCCGCGTAGAGGTGCGCGGCGGGCGAAGAGGCGTCGAGCGAGAGAGCCTTCTCCAGGTTGTCGGCGGCCCCGGCGAAGTCGTGCTGCTGGACGAGGACGATGCCGAGGTTGAGCCGCGGGTTGAAGGCCTTCGGGTCTATCTGGACGGCCCTGCGCAGCTCTTCGGCGGCTTGGTCGAGATGGCCCTGGGCCAGCAGGAAGGTCGCGAGGTCGTTTCGCGCCTTCAGGTATTCTGGGTAGATTGAGACGGCCTTGCGCAGGTGTGCGACGGCCTCTTCGGTCTTGCCGTCGTGGCCGGCCTTCGTCCCGCGCTCGTACTCTCTGGCCGCGTCGGACGGAACCTTCTGCTCCAGTTCGGCTGCCGAGACGACGTGCGAGTCCCGCCCCTCCTTGACCGCCTCGTCCTTCTCCTTCAGGTAGAGCGTGACATTCGTCGGCGTGCGGCTGTAGACCCTGACCTGCTCGGGGCGCGTTTCGAGCTTACGCTCCCTGTCCTCCTCGGCCACGAGCGTGTAGGTGCCGGGCGAGAGGTCGCCGATCTCGAACATGCCCTGCGAGTCGGTGTAGATGGTTGACTGGTCGCCGCGAATCACGACCAGCGTGATCCTGATCGGCTGCGTCACGGGCGAGCCGTCCTGCATCAACACGCGACCGCGGATGGTGCCCGCCGGTGTGCTGTTGCCCACAGGCTCGCTGCGGGGCGCGGGACGGTCGCCGCCGCCGCTCTGCGCAGCGGTCAGGTCGGAGAGTAGTAGCAACATTGACAAAGCCGCTACGGCCTTTACGACTTTCATCTATGCTCGAGGACTGTCCCCAGCTCGCTAGTAAGGTAAGTTGTTTAAGAATGCTAGAGAAAGGATACCTGCAGACTTATAACGTGGTTTTGATGAAGCAAGAATTATGCCTCATGTTTGGCGGAGGTTAAGTGGTTGAAATTTTTGGAGCGGCCCGGCGTGCGGGCGTCGGTAATCCGATTTTTTGAATCCGGTTTCTACGATTCTATGGATTTTATACAGAGCGTTGAGGCGGCCTCTGAAGGCGACGACTGAAGGCGGCGGGAGCAATCCCGTGCGTGACCTGGCGAGTCTCGAAGGGCGCGAAGGCACGGACGCCGCGACGTGCGTTGCGCGCCGGGTTCTGCGCCGACGCGGCGGCGCGGCGGCTCAAGGCAGCGCCGTTCAGATTTTTTCCGAGACTTCTCGTCTTCGTTCGCCTTCCCGACTCGGATTTCCAGCATCCATGTTCTATAATCCGCGCGTCAAAATCTCGGACGCCCTTACTTGCCTTTGGACGCCCTTGCCCGACATATTCCACC
>JALZHC010000925.1 GCA_030914105.1 Acidobacteriota bacterium | reverse complement strand
ACCTTCTACATGATCATCGGCCTGGAGCGCGCGCAGGCCGGGCGCATCACGCTCGCGGGCCGAGAGATCACGCGGCTGCCGATGTACCTGCGCGCGCGCCTCGGCATCGGTTATCTTCCGCAGGAGCCTTCCGTCTTCCGCCGCATGACGGCTGCCGAGAACATCCTCGCCGTGTTGGAGACGATGGGCCTGCGGCGGAGCGAGCGTCTGAAGCGGCTCGAAGAGCTGCTCGCGGAGTTCGGCATCCAGCACGTGCGCAACACGCGCGGCGACGCGCTGTCGGGAGGCGAGCGACGCCGCACCGAGATTGCGCGTTCGCTCGCGACCGAGCCGCAGTTCATCCTCCTCGACGAGCCTTTCGCCGGCATCGACCCGAAGGCCGTGGACGACATCCAGCAGATGATCCTCTACCTGCGCGCGCGCGGCATCGGCATACTTATCACCGACCACAACGTCCGCGAGACCCTCGGCGTCACAGACCGCGCCTACATCATGGCCGACGGGCGCATCTTCCGGTCGGGCGCGCCCGTCGAACTCACGGAAGACCCGGAGGTGCGCCGCCTCTACCTCGGCGACAAGTTCCGGATGTGACGGGGAATAGACAGTAGACAGTAGTCAGGAGCCAGTAGGCTCCGCCAGCCGGGCGTTGATTAATATCTCGGAGATTGGGAGGAGGAAGATTTTCTGCTGACTACTTTCTACTGACTACTGGTTACTTTCTGCTATAATCTCTCCCGAACCGCGTGACGGTTTCTTGATATTCAAAACCCGATAATTCGTGAAGCAAGTATCCCTGTTGAAGTATGTCGGTTAAGCTCACAACCAGTCTCTCGCAGCGGCTCGTGCTGACGCCGCAGCTGCGCCAGCGCATCGAGATGCTGCAAATGACCTCGCTCGAACTGAGCGACCTGATCCAGCAGCAGTTGCTTGAGAACCCCATCCTCGAAGAGGTGCAGACGCAGGACGAGCGGCTCGAAATCGAGAAGCAGATACTCGACCAGCTCGCCGGCAACCCCGCGGACGACGCCGCGCCCTTCGACGCCACCGCGCCCGACTCGGCCAACGGCAACTCTCCTTCGGCCAACGGCGCGGGCGACTCTCAGCCGGTCGAGCTGGTCGCCGCCCCGGAAACTTTCGAGGGCGAAGAGCCTGCGCGCGTCGAGGAGTTCAGCGGCGAGGAGCTCGGCGGCGAGGCCGATACTTCAGACCAGACGCGCGATTCGTTCGACGAGATCGACTTCGGGCGCGAGTTTCAGGACTACCTCGACCCCGGCTACAAGACGCAGGAGTTCGAGTACAAGGAGGACGCGCCGACCTTCGAGCAGTTCCTCACGCGCCCGCCCTCGCTCGCCGAGCACCTGAGCTGGCAGCTCCACATGACGAACGTCTCGGACGAGTTGATGCCCATCTGCGAGTGCGTCATCGGCAACCTCGACGGCGATGGCCGCCTCAACGCCACGAACGAGGAGATCGCAGAACTCGGAGGCTGGCCCGCCGAGCTGATCGAGCCGGCGCGGCAAATAGTCATGCGGCTTGACCCCGTCGGCTGCGGCGCGCGCGACGCGCGCGAGTGTCTGCTCACGCAGCTCGCCGTCGAAGAGGAAGAGTGCCCGCGCGGCGCGCAAGGCTGCATGGCCGCGCGTCTCATCGGCGAGCACCCGCTCGCGGAGCTTCAGCAGCACAAGCTTCCGAACCTCGCCAAGCAGTTGAGCGTCGAGGTTAAAGAGCTGGTCGAGGAGCTTCAGCACATACGCAAGCTCGACCCCTATCCGGGTCGCCGCTACTCTTCCGAAGAGCCGATCCTCATCGCGCCCGAAGTCTTCATCGAGAAGGTTGACGACGAATACGAGATTTACTTCGCCGACGACGGAGGCCCGCGCCTGCGCATCAGCCAGAGCTACTCGCAGATGCTCACGCGCGAGGGCACGACCAAAGAGACCAAAGACTTCATCAAGGAGAAGATGCGCTCGGCCGTTGACCTGCTCAGAAACATCGAGCACCGGCGGCAGACGATTTATCGCGTCGTCGAGTGCATTGTCCGCCGCCAGCGGGAGTTTTTGGACAAGGGTGTGCAGTTCATCAAGCCGATGATGCTCAAGGACGTGGCCGAGGACACGGGGATGCACCTCTCCAC
>JALZHC010000038.1 GCA_030914105.1 Acidobacteriota bacterium | reverse complement strand
AATCGCGTCATCTGGTCTGAGCGGCTCGACCAGCGCTTCACAGACATCCCGACGCTTCAGTCTTCCGTCTCCGAGCGCGTCGCCACGGCCCTCGACATCCAGCTCACCAGCGACGAGCGCGCGCGCATCGAGAAACAGACGACGCAGAACAGCGAGGCCTATGCGCTCTACCTCGCGGGCCGCTACCACATGGGCAAGCGCACGCCCGAAGGCTTGCGCCAGGCCATCAAGAGCTTCGAGCAGTCGCTGGCCGCAGACCCCACTTGCGCCTTCGCGCAGTCGGGGCTGGCCGACTCTTACGCGCTTTTGAACTGGTACGTCGAGCCGCCGCCGGCCGACGCCTTCGAGCGTGCGAAAGAAGCCGCGCTCAAATCGGTCGCGCTCGACGACACGCTCGCGGAGGCGCACGTCTCGCTCGCCTTCGTCAGCTTCTACTTTGACCGCGACCTCGCCACAGCCGAGCGCGAGTTCCGCCGCGCGCTTCAGCTCAACCCGACTTACGCGACCGCGCATCACCGCTTCGCACTGGTTCTTTCGGCTGCGGGCCGCCACGACGAGGCGCTCGAAGAAGTTCGCCGCGCCGAACAGCTCGACCCGCGCTCGGCCATCATCAGCGCCGCGGTCGCCAACGTCCTCTTCTACGCGCGCCGCTACGACGAGGCCGTCGAGCAGTGCCGCAAGGCTCTTGAACTCGACGCCGGTTCGGTCGCCGCTTACACGGTCATGCGCTGGGCCTACGAGCGGCGCGGGATGGGCCGCGAGGCGCTCGAAGCCTTCGAGCGCGAGAGCGCGTTCGCGGGCGACACGCCGACGACGCGGCTCAAGCGCGCGCAGGTTCTCGCCTCCGCGGGCCGGGCCGACGAGTCGCGCACGATTCTCAAAGAGCTGATCGCGCGGCGCGAGCGCGACTGGGTCTCCGCGCACGAGATCGCGGTCGCCTATGCGCTTCTGGGCGACCGCGACTCCGCGCTCTCCTGGCTGTCGCGCGCCGCGCGCGAGCACGCCGTCGGCTTCGCCTTCGCTACAGTTGACCCGCTGCTCGACGACCTTCGCGCAGACCCCAGCTTCGGCGAGACGCTGCGCTCAGGCGACATCAACAGGTGAGTCCGGCGCGAGCCGCGACCGCCTGTCCGCCCGCGCGCTTCGTCTCACGCGCGGCCCGCCCCTTGCGCAGGAGCGCCAGCCTGTACTCCAGCGCGTCGAACGCAGCCTCGACGACGCGCGATAGCTCGTAAGCGAAACCGTCTGACGCGAGCGCCAGCAGGTAGCTTCCCGCCGCCAGCGCGACGATGATGATCGGAACCATTAACAACATAAGTCACCCCTCCGCCCTCTCCGGCTCTCATCAGATTTCTTCTCCTTAAACGGTAACGCGCAAACGGCGGCGGAAAAGGATCACTCGTTGCGGAGCGGCAGATTGATTGAGGATTGATTCATTTCTTCATTGAATCAGTGAACCGATGAGCCGTTGAATCAATCCTTTTAATCCGCAATCCGAAATTGGCACTGACGCGCCGAGGGCTTGAAGTTGACCCTGCGGCCAACTTCAAGCCCTCTTCCTCGCCCCCCCAAACTTGTGCCGCTCTTTTACTTCCTGACTGCCTCGACGACGCTGTAGGGCGACTCCGTCGGGACGACGCGCGCGAGGCGCAGGCCGGCGCGTTCGAGCAGCTCGCGATACTCTTCCTCCGTGCGCTCGATGCCGCCCGGCGAGGTGAGCATCTCGATGTCGAGCACCTTGCCGAGGTGCGGCACGTTGGCCGGCGGCAGAACCATCTCGACGATCAGAACTCTCCCGTCCTCGCGCATCGCGCGGGCGATGTTCTTCAGGATGAGAATCGCGCGCTCGTCGTCCCAGTCGTGGATGACGTGCTTCATGATGTAGCCGTCAGCGCCCGCCGGTACTGACTCGAAGAAGTTGCCGGCGGCCAGCTCGCAGCGTTCGCCCAGCCCCCTCGACGCGACAGCCTCGCGCGCGTTCTCGATGACGTGCGACTGGTCGAAGAGTACGCCGCGCAAGGAGGGGTTGGCGCGGAGTATCTCCGAGAGCAGAAAGCCGTGCCCGCCGGCCACGTCAACCAGCGTGTCGAAGCCTGAGAAGTCGTAAGCCTTGACGACCGCCGCGGTCGCGAGGTTCGAGAAGCTCGTCATCGCGCGGTCGAAGGCCGCTGACTCCGACGGGTGCGCGGCGAACCACGGAAAGATTTCCGAGCCGTGCGCGCGCTCCCAGGCCGAGCCGCCCGTCCTGACGCTCTCGATGGTGTGCCCCCACACGCGCCAGTGCCACTCCTCGCCCATGAAGATGGCCGCGTCGCGCAGAGAGCCGGGCGCGTCCGAGCGCAAAGCCTCGGCCATCGGCGTCAGCTCGAAGCGCTTTTCGGGAAGCTCACGGAAGACGCCGACGGAGGCGAGCGTGCGCAGCAGCCGGTAGAGCGAGCGCGCGTGCGTGCCCGTCGCCTCGGCCAGCTCGCCCGCGCCCTTCGGCCCGCCCGCGAGCAGGTCTGCCACGCCGAGCTTGGCCGCGACGCAGACCGCCTGCGAGACCAAACAGCCCAGAACTATCTGCGTCAGTGCCGCCGACGGCGGCGGCTCCGGCGCTGCCGCCGCCGACTCCGGCTGTGCCGCCGCCTGACCCTCGCCCGACAACTCGCCGCCGAGCACTCCAGCATTCTCCTCGAACGAATGTTCAGCCTTTGACATCATGCCCTCCTCCGGTGTCCTCATGATTTTATTCTCCGGGCCGCGCAAATCGGCCCCGGCAATTAACGCGAAGAAACCGCGCGAATGGGATCAACACAACAATCTACGAGTAGTTTACCGAATTGGATGTCGGTTCGACCATTGTCGGCTCGACCATAAAGTGATTCCAGCCTTCACATAGGATCAACAGCTTACTCGGCCACGAAGCGGCGCACCCTCGGCTCGTCGTCTATCACCAGCGCACGCATCCCTTCGGTCGCCCCGTGCCCTCACGTGTCATTTTAGTTCCTCGCCCCGTGCTAGAGGTTGTCGCCGGCCCGCGCGCGCTCCAGCACGCGGTAGATGTCCTCCTTGCTCCAGGGCTTCGTGACGAACGCTTGGACGACGCCGGTGCCGATTTCGCGGACGGCCTCGCCGGCAGTAATGCTCCCGGTCAGGAGCACGCGGTAGGTGGACGGGTACGCCTCGGCCACCTCGGCCAGAAAGACCTTGCCGGTCGTGTCCGACATGGCCTGGTCGCTGATGATAACGTCGGCGGGCTGCTCGGCGAGCATCCGTCGCGCCTTGTCCGCGCTCGCGGCTGTGCGCACGTCGTACTCCTGCCGGAACGTCTCGTAGAAGACGCCGAGGCAGGCTGGCTCGTCGTCAAGGTAAAGGACTGATAGTTTCATGCTTTCCCCCGCAACAATTTTTCGAAGTCGTCGGGCGGCAGGGCGCGGCCAAACAGATAGCCTTGCGCCTCGTCACACCCTAGCGCGCCGAGCAGGCTCGATTGCGCCTCTTCCTCCACCCCTTCGGCCGTCACGTTCAGCCCGAGGCTGTGCCCCAGTTTCACGACGGCGCCGACGATGTCTTCGTCGTTCGGGTCAGCCGCCATGTCGCGGATGAACGAGCGGTCTATCTTCAACGTGTCAACGGGCAGGTGCTTGAGGTGGCTGAGGCTGGAGTGGCCCGTGCCGAAATCGTCTATCGCCACACGCACCCCCATCGCCCTCAGCTCGCGGAGCGCGGCGACGGCCACGTCCCTGTCTGATACCACCGAGCTTTCGGTGATTTCCAGTTCGAGCCGGCCCGGCTCGAAGCCGGCTTCCGCGAGCGAGCCTCTCACCATTTCTACCAGGTCCGGCTGCTGGAACTGACGCGCGGAGAGGTTCACGGCCACGCGCAGGGGCGCAAGCCCGCCCTCCTGCCAAACGCCGCACTGGCGGATGGCGGCGCGCAGCACCCACTCGCCGATGGGCACGATCAGCCCCGTCGCTTCGGCAAGCGGGATAAACTCCGCCGGCGGGATGAGGCCCTGTCGAGGGTGCTGCCAGCGCACGAGCGCCTCTGCGCCGACGACGCGGCCCGTCGCCATCTCCACCTGCGGCTGGTAATGAAGAATGATCTCGCCCCTTTCGAGCGCCCTCCGCAGGTCGCACTCAAGGGAGAGGCGTTTGAGCGCCTCGGCCTCCATGTCTGCCGAATAGAACCGGAAGCAGTTGCCGCCCTGACCGCGGGCTGTGTACATCGCCGCCGCCGCCCGACTCAAAAGGGCCTCCGCGTCGTCGCCGTCGTGCGGGAAGAGCGCGACGCCGACGCTGGCGGTGACGTAGACCTCGTGGCCGTCGAGTTCTACAGGTCGCCCCAGGGCTTCGAGGATGCTCCCGGCCATCGCCGCGACTTCGGCTGCCCCGCGAACGGGGTTGGTCAGAAGCGATAGCTCATCGCCACCGAAACGCGCCACGGTCTCGTCCCCGCCGAGGCAGCCTCTGACCCGCTCCGCCACCACCCGCAGCAGCCGGTCGCCTGCGGCGTAGCCCAGCGACTCGTTGACAGCCTTCAGGCGGTCGAGGTCGAGGAGCATGACGGCCAACGTCTGCCCGCCTTTCGTTGCGGCGCTCACGGCCTGACCGAGGCGGTCGTTGAAGAGCACGCGGTTCGGCAGGCTCGTCACGCCGTCGTGGGACACGGCGTGGTTCAGCTCTTCCGTGCGCCGCTGGACGAGTTCTTCCAGGTCTCTTTCGTAACGCCGTTTCGCGTCGAGCAGGGCGCGGTGTTCAAGCCCGCGGCGCACGGCGACCTCCACCTGCCTGAAGTCGAAGGGCTTCGTCACGTAGTCGAAGGCCCCGGCGCGCATCGCCTCTATTGCGCTCTCGATGTTGCTCTCGGCGCTGACCATGATGACGACGGCGTCGGGGGCCAGCTCCAGCACCCGCGGAATCATCTCCAGGCCCGTGATGCCGTCCATCGTGATGTCGCTCAAGACCAGGTCAAACTTCTCCCTGCCTATGAGTTCGAGCGCCTTCTCCGCCGAATCCGCCTCGGCGCACTCGTGCTGCTCGGACAGCAGGTTAGACAGAAGCCACCTGATCTGCCGCTCGTCATCCACAATCAGGATGCGCGCCCTCTCGCCGCTCGCCGTCATGATTTAAATCTCCTCCCTCGAATGAACTCAGGCGGGCGCTCCCAGAACCTCCCGCACCTTCCGCGCCAGTGCTTCGGGCGTGAACGGCTTCTGGATGAAGTTGACGCCCTCGTCGAGGACGCCGTGGTGGACGATGGCGTCGTCCGTGTAGCCCGACATGAAGAGCACCTTCATCTGCGGACGAAGCTGCGTCAGGCGTTGCGCCAGTTCGGGGCCGCCTACTGCCGGCATGATCACGTCGGTGATGAGTAGATGAATCGGCCCTTCATGACGCTCGCACGTCAGGAGCGCGGCGTCGCCGTCCGACGCTTCCAGCACCCGGTAGCCGTACAGCTCCAACTCCTGACGGGCGAGGTGTCTCACCTCCTCCTCGTCTTCCGCGAGCAGCACGGTCTCAGTGCCCTCAAGGCGGCCTTCGGCCTCTGGACTCGGCCTGTATTCTTCTGGCCCCTCTTCGACGCGCGGCAGGTATATCTTGAAGCTCGTCCCCACCCCGACCTTGCTGTAGACCCAGATGTAACCGCCCGACTGCTTGACGATGCCGTAGATGGTCGAGAGGCCGAGGCCCGTGCCCTTACCCGCCTCTTTCGTCGTGAAGAAAGGCTCGAAGATGCGCGCCCTGGTCTGCTCGTCCATCCCCGCGCCGGTGTCCGAGACGGCCAGCATCACGTACTGGCCGGGCACGACGGCGACGTGGCGGGCGGCATACCCCTCATCGAGGTAGACGTTCTCTGTGCTGACGGTCAGCTTGCCGCCGCGCGGCATGGCGTCGCGGGCGTTGACGGCGAGGTTCAACAACACCTGTTCGATCTGGCCGGGGTCTGCCTTAATGCTCCCCAGCCCCGGGCCGAGCGCCACACGCAATTCGATATCCTCTCCGATCAGACGCCGGAGCATCTTTTCCATCTCCGTGACGACCCCGTTGAGGTCGAGCACCTTCGGCTGCAAGACCTGCTTGCGGCTGAAGGCGAGGAGCTGGCGCGTCAACCCGGCGGCGCGCTCGCCGGCCTTCCTCATCTCTTCGACGTTGAGGCGCAGCGGGTCTCCTTCGCGCAGTCGCCTGAGGGTGAGGTCGCCGTAGCCGTTGATGATGGTCAACAGGTTGTTGAAGTCGTGCGCGATGCCGCCGGCGAGCTTGCCCACGGCCTCTATCTTCTGCGCCTGACGGAGCTGCTCCTCCAGCTCCTTGCGCTCGGTCACGTCGCGGGCGATGCCCTGCACGCCGACGGGGACGCCGTCCTGAACGACGAGCGACGAGTTGACCTCGACCTTGACCCTCCGCCCGTCCTTCGCGATGACCTCCAGCTCGTAAGACGTGAACGGCTCACCCGCCAGCTTCAGGGCCGTCATACGGCGCGCCTTCTCCCTGTACTCGGGCGCAACCAGCTGCGCCACGTTCAGCCCGAGGGCCTCTTCGCGCGTGTAGCCCGTGACCCGCTCAATCGCCTTGTTGATGGACGTGTAGTTCCCTTCGAGGTCGTGCGTGTAGATGAGGTCGTGGGCGTTCTCCACCAGGACGCGGTAGCGCTCCTCGCTCTGGCGCAGCTTCCGCTCGACGCGCTTGCGCTCCGTGATGTCGCGGGCGATCCACAAGACCGAGTCCTGCGACATGGGCGAGACGTGCCCGTCGAACCAGAGTTCCTCCCCATTTAGTCGCAGAAGATATTCGACCCTGTGCATCCGGCCTTCGCTCAACGCGCGGCGGATATGAGCCAGGAAGAAATCGGCCTGCTCCTCCGGAAACGCGTCGTGGAGCGTCTTCCCGACGAGGTCAGCCGGCGGCCGGTATATGTGGGAAGGGTTAGTCGGCGCGACTTTTAGATAACGGCCCTCGGCGTCCAACTCGATGACCACGTCGGTCATCGCCGCGAAGAGGGCACGCAACTCCGATTCAGAAGCCCGTAATGCCTCTTCCGCGCGCCTGCACTCCAACAGCCGGGACGCCTTGGCGAGCAGCCGCGCCGGATCGTAAGGCGCTTCCAGGTAGTCGTCCGCCCCAGCCCTGAACCCCTCGATCGCACTCTCGCTGTCCCTGTGCACGGCACTGACCAGAAGTAAGGGCGTCGAACTCAGACGCGTGTGCGCGCGGACTCGGCGGCACAGCTCAATCCCGTCTACGCCCGGCATGGAGACGTCACTGATAATTATGTCTGGATGCTCGGAGAGTGCTAATTCGTAGCCTTCGGCCCCGTCCCCGGCGGTGATGACTCTGTAGCCTGCGCTTCCGAGGATTGTGCCCATCAAGTTCAACTGATCCGGCACGTCGTTAACGACCAGCGCCAGTTTCTCTGGCTCTTCCATAAAACCTCCTCCCCTTCACGCGGAACCTGTTCAGCCTTCCGGCGAAGGTGAAGTTAAGGGGCATGTTCCCCTGCCCCCCATGTCTGAGATACCACTACCCTTCGTTCACTCCGGCGAAGCCGCGTCCTTTGCAAACCTCGGCGTCAGCCCCTCGACGATTCGCTTCACCTCGTTAATTCCGACGGCCTTGTCTATGAAGAAATCTGCCCCCGCCCGCAGACACCTTTTCTGATAAGGCGGCGAGGTAAGACTCGTCAGCACGACAACTAACGAGGCCGCGCCCTCCTTCTTGATGTTCGTCAACAGATCGATACCGCTCCCGTCGGGTATCTGTATGTCCACGGTGACGACATCGGGCCTGAGCGAGCGGATGGCGTCTAAAGCCTCCGCCGCCCCTTCCGCCTGTCCGACGATCTCAACGCCCGCCAACACGCCGAGGCATTCGACTAGCTGCCTTCGTAAAAGTGCCGAGTGGTCAACGATAAAAATTCTCACGCGCCCCTCACCCGTCTCGCGTGCTTTTGAGTTTGCCGCGCTTCAATAACAACCCTTGTTCGTAGGCGCTTGGGGTAGCAGTTCGCGCCCGCTATTACGCCTTGAGGATAGCGGTGGCAGTACTTCGCAAGAATCGGCGTAACTCCCTTTCTCGGCTTCCTGTGAAGCTGATTTTGGGGTTCGCCTTACGCTGCAAGGGCTGTCGGTGTTTGTCCTACAAGGCGGGTGGCTGAGGCCAGGAGATGATGTCGGAGAAGGCTTTGAGGTGGGTCGTGAGCGTCGCCTGCTGCCGTCGCTTCATTCGAGCAGCTTATTCTGGATGACGTAATAGGTTATCTCCGCGTTGGTACGCATCCCCATCTTCTCCAGAATCCTGGCGCGGTAGGTGCTGATGGTCTTGACGCTGCGCGAAAGCAGGTCGGCGATCTCGCCGACCGTCTTGCCCGACGCTATCAGGCACATGATCTCGAACTCCCTGCCGGAGAGTTTGTCGTGCGGGGCGCTCTCGCAACCCCCGTCAACGTCGGTGATCAAAAGCTCCGCCAGCGTCTCGCTGACGTACTTTCCGCCCTGCGCCACCTTGCGAATCGCCCTGGCGAGTTCGTCGGGGAGACTATCCTTGGTGATGTAACCGGAGGCCCCGGCCTTGAAGGCGCGCCGGGCGTACTGCGCCTCCGAATGCATGCTGAGGATGAGGAAGGGGAGCTTGGGGCAGAGGAGCTTCATCTCCTTCATCACCTCCAGGCCGCTCCGGTCGCCCAGCGTGATGTCCATCACCACCACGTCCCATTCCTGCTCGCGGATGAGCCGGAGGGCATCCTGCGCGCCGCCGGCCTCGCCGAAAGTGACAGCCCCCGGACTACCCTCGAAAAGAATTTTCAAGCCGTTCCTGACAATCGCGTGGTCGTCGACGGCGAGAATTCTAAGCATGCGTTCACCTCACCCCGCCTGCCATGTACTGCCGTCACATCCTGCCGTCAGCCGGGAGAGGGACACGGACGATGAGGGTTGTCCCTTTCCCCGGCGTCCCGTTGATTTCGACTCTCCCGCCGACGGAGTGGGCGCGCTCGCACATCCCGAGGAGGCCGAGCGCGCTCGTCCCCAGCTTCTCACTATCCGTGATGCCTCTGCCGTTGTCACTGACTTCGAGGACGAACTCGTCATCATCCTCCTCGACGAGGATGTTGACCCTAGTCGCCCCCGCGTGCCGGAGCACGTTCGTCATCGCCTCCTGAAAGATGCGGAAGACGGTCGTCGCCCGCTCGCGGCTCAGCCCGACGTTTTCGACCTGCGACTCGAAGCGGCAGACGATTCCGGTGTTGGCCTGAGCCTGATGGGCGTGCCACTCGATTGCGGGGATCAGGCCGAGGTCTTCCAGGACGCCGGGGCGCAGCTCCGAGGAGATCCTTCTGACCGTGTTAATCGTAGCATTGACCAGGCTCACCATCTCTCCGATCTTCGACTGCGTGTCCCCGCCTCCGCCTGCATTCGCGCCCCCGGAGCAATCCTCACGAAGCCTCGTGAGGCTCCACTTCAAACTGGTCAAGGCGGCGCCAAGCTCGTCGTGCAGCTCGCGCGCGATGCGTATGCCTTCCTCTTCTTTGGCCTTCCTCAAACTTTCCGAAAGGGCGCGCAACTGCGCGCTCGAAGCCTTCAACTCTTCTTCGGCCTGCTTGCGCTCGGTGATGTCAATTATCGAGGCCATAAAACACTGCTCGCCAGACATCTCTATGGCTTCCGCGTAAAGAAGTACGTCCATCATCTCGCCGGATTTGTTGTGGATTCGCGTCTCATAGCCCTTAATTGATTTCTTCTCCCAGAGCTTCTGCCAGAATGCTTCCCGCTCGCGGTTGCCGGGCCAGATGCCTAGTTCGGCGCTCGATTTACCGATGGCCTCTTCCGCCGTGTAGCCGAACGTTCGCACAAAGGCGTCGTTCACGTTCAGATATTGGCGGTCGAGGCTGCGGATGATCACGCCGGGGGCGGGGCTGGCCTCGAAAGCTTTGCGGAAGCTCTCCTCGCTCCTGCGCAGCGCCTCCTCGGCCCGCACCCGCTCGGTGACATCTTTGTTGACGATAACGGCTCCCACGATCAGCCCCTCCGCGTTGCGGACGGGTGCCGCGGAGTTCTCGATGGTCTTCCGCTGGGCGTCGTAGGACTCGATGTCGATCAACTCGTTCAACCTCGTCTGCCCCTCCGACAGCGCCCGCACAGAGGCCCAGGCCGTCGGGGCGACCCTCTCGCCAGAGTCGTGCCAAAAACCCCTGCTTTGTGCCCAGCGTTGACGCCCGGAGGTAATAATGTTGCCCCAGATGCGCTTCGCCGCCGCGTTAGTGAGAACGATGTCGCCCGCCTGGTCGGTCACTATTACGCCCACCGGCAACGTGGCAAGAACCAGCCGCAGAAGTTGCCGGCTCTCCCGCAATGCTTCCTCGGCCTGCTTGCGCTCGGTGATGTCCTCAACGATGATCGTGACGCCGACCGGCTCGCCGCGGGCGTTGCGCTGTGGCGCGGCGGAGACGCTGCAAGTCAAAAGGCTGCCGTTCTTCTTTTGACGATAGTGCACCAAACCCACGTAGGTCTCTCCCTGCATCGCCTTGCGAACCATCCCTACATATTCTTCCGTCTGCGCGGGCGGAATGGTCGGGCACACGCGCCCGACGGCTTCCTCCGCGGTCCAGCCGAACAGGCGCTCCGCCGCCTTATTCCAGCTCGTTATCCGCCCGTCGGCATCTGCGCTCGTGATGGGGAGGGGAGAAGTGTTCAGGATCAGTTCGAGTTTCGAGTTGGCCTCCCGTAGCGCCTCCTCGGCGCGCTTGCGCTCGGTGATGTCGTAGTTCACGCCGACCATGCGCACGGGGCGTCCCTCTTCATCGTGAAATGTCTGCGAGTCGGCCTTGATAAAGTGTACAGAGCCGTCGGGCCAGACGATGCGGAATTCGTAAGCGAACCCCCGCTCGCCGCGCAGCGCCGCCTGGAGTTCGGCATGCGCCTGCTCGGACTCTTCGGGGGCGAGGGATTTCGACCACGCCTCGAAAGCGTTGCCCGTGTCCTCCTTGCGGATGCCGTAAAGGCCGTACATCGCGTCGTCCCACACCACCTCGTCCCGCGCCACGTCCCAATCCCAGATGCCGATGTTCGCGGCCCTCGTCGCCAGTCTCAGGCGCTCCGAAATTCTGCGCAGTTCATCTTCCGCCTGCTTGCGCTCGGTGATGTCCTGGACCATGCCCACGGCGTACTTCGGCACGCCTTCCGCGTCCCGGACTAAGGTGACGATCAAACTTCCCCAGATGACTCTTCCATCCTTCGTGATGAAGCGCTTTTCTATCTCGTATTTGTCACGTTTCCCGGCTATCAGCTCTCTGTAGAGTCCCCAATCCAGTTCCTGGTCGTCGGCGTGTGTGAACTCGGTGAACACCATACCGCTCAGCTCCTCTTCGGTATAGCCGAGGATCTTCTGGAGGGCGGGATTGGATTTCACCGGATGCCCCTGCATGTCAACGAGCGCGATGCCGCTGCCGGAATTCTCGAAGATCGTGCGGAATCTGGTCTCGCCTTCGCTGACGGCCTCCTCGGAACGAGAGGGGCCGCTCACGCCGCGCCGCGGCCCCTCTTTTTCCGAGGCGCTGCCTGTACTGTTCGACGCATCGGGCTGCGGGGCCGCTGCTTCAGCCGGCTTCGCCTGTCCGGGAGCAACGTCGCTATCGCCTGAAGGGGTCAGAGAAGATGTCTGCGGCACAGCTCACTCGCCTTTCGTAAAGCTGCGGGATAGTTGACGCGGCGCGTTTCTCAAAGCGCCCTTCACGAGCATCAAAGCCAACACCTAAGGACTGCTGGATAATACACCACCACAGGGTTTCTCTCCTTTTGATTAGCAATCCGCCGTTCTTTTTCCGCAAGATTTGACAAGACTCCGCGCGCGCGCCTCGGCTATGCTCTCCCAAACAGTTTGAGAAGGAGAACCTCCGTAGTGACACTCGAAAAGAAGGGCGTCCGCATCGAACCGGCGAAAGGCAAGCTCGGCGTGCTGCTCGTCGGCCTCGGCGCGGTCAGCACCACATTCATCGCGGGCGTCGAGGCCGTCAAGCGCGGTCTGGCCGAACCCATCGGCAGCCTGACGCAGATGGGCACCATCCGTCTGGGTAAGCGCACCGAGAACCGCGTGCCGCTCATCAAGGACTTCGTCCCGCTCGCCGCACTTGACGATCTGGTCTTCGGCGCGTGGGACATCTTCCCCGACTCGGCCTACGAGGCGGCGATGACCGCGGGCGTCATCGAGAAGGAGTTGCTCACGCAGCTCAAGCCGCAGCTCCAGAAGATCAAGCCGATGAAGGCCGTCTTCGACCAATCCTACGTCAAGCGCCTCAACGGCACCAATGTCAAGACGGGCGCGAACAAGCTGGAGCTGGCCGAGCAGTTGATTGAAGAGATCGCCGACTTCAAGCGCCGCAACAAGTGCTCGCGCCTCGTCATGGTCTGGGCGGCCTCGACCGAAATCTTCATGCGCCCGCACGCCGTCCACAAGACCTTGAAGTCCTTCGAGCAGGCGATGCGCGACAACCACAAGGCGATTGCGCCCTCGATGGTTTACGCTTACGCGGCGCTCAAAT
>JALZHC010000359.1 GCA_030914105.1 Acidobacteriota bacterium | reverse complement strand
CGAGGCTTCTCATTCGTCTTGCCCTTCGTCTCGCGTCTCGCTCTCCGTCGCGGGAGTCTCGCCCTGCGACTCTGTCTCCGGCACGTCGGTCGTGGCGTAGCCGAGCTGCTTGAGCATTTCGGGCGTCGGCGGGCGGTGGATGCCGTCGCCTTCGCTGACCTGTCGGCTGCACGCGCGGCAGAAGCCTTCGTCGAGCGGGACGATTGTGCCGGCACGCTCGCAGTAGATTGTCTGCGCAGGCTCGGCCACGGGCGCGGCATGCTCAACCGACGGCGCGGGCTGCTCGGTTGCGTGCTGCTCGGCAGTCGGCTCGGCCTGCGCGGCCGACTCACCTGACGCCTGCGCCGACTCGCCTGACGCCTGCGCTGTCGGCGACCCAGATGACTGAGCAGCGGACGCTTCGTCGCCTTCGTGCGGCTGGCCTTGCGCGTCGGGCGGTTCGGACTCGTGAATCTGCTCTTCGGCGTGCGCCGCTGTTTGCTCGTCTGCGTGTGCGGCGGCGTCGCCGCCCGGTTGCAGGCGGAAGAGCGCGAGCGAGCGCGCTTCGAGGCGGTAGCTGCCGCCGCCCTTTACCGTGCGGCGCGTCTTGCGCCGACCGAAGCTCTCGCGCGTGTCGAGCAGTTGCTCCCAGACGACGCCCTGCCGGTGCGCCGGAAGGACGAAGGAGACGGCGCGGTGGTGGGCGTTCAGCAGAAGCAGCAGCGTGTCGTCGTTGATGCGGTTGCCGCGCTCGTCAAGCTCATCGACGGCGTCGCCGGCAAGCCGCACGGCCAGACTGCGCGACTGCTCGTTGCGCCAGTCGGCCTCGCTCATCTCCTGCCCGTCGGGGCGAAACCAGGAGATGTCTTTGATCTCCGCGCCGCGGACGGGACGACCCTGAAAAAATTTGCGGCGGCGCAGGACGGGGTGCGTGTGGAAGAGTTGGATGAGGCGGCGCGTGAACTCAAGCAGGTCGCGCTGGCGCTCGTCGAGGTTCCAGTCAACCCAGGAGATTTCGTTGTCCTGGCACCAGGCGTTGTTGTTGCCGTGCTGCGTGCGGCCTATCTCGTCGCCCGCAACGATCATCGGCACGCCCTGCGAGAGCAGGAGCGTCGCCAGAAAATTTCTCTGCTGGCGCGCGCGAAGGGCGAGGACTTCGGGGTCGTCCGTGGGGCCTTCGACGCTACAGTTCCAACTGATGTTGTGGTCGTGGCCATCGCGGTTATCTTCCTGGTTCGCCTCGTTGTGCTTCTCGTTGTAGCTCGTGAGGTCTGCGAGCGTGAAGCCGTCGTGCGCGGTGACGAAGTTGATGCTGGCGTAAGGGCGGCGTCCGCCGCGCTCGTAGAGGTCGCTGCTGCCCGTCAGACGAAAGGCGAGGTCGTCAATCTGTCCGGGGTCGCCGCGCCAGAAACTTCGGACGTTGTCGCGGTAGATGCCGTTCCACTCGGCCCAGAGCACAGGGAAGTTTCCGACCTGGTAGCCGCCCTCGCCCAAGTCCCAAGGCTCCGCGATGAGCTTGACCTGCGAGAGCACCGGGTCTTGGTGAATGATATCGAAGAACGCGCCGAGGCGGTCGACCTCGTAAAGCTCGCGCGCGAGCGCCGAGGCGAGATCGAAGCGGAAGCCGTCAACGTGCATCTCCAGAACCCAGTAGCGCAGAGAGTCCATGATGAGCTGGAGCGTGCGCGGGTGTGTCATGTTCAAGGTGTTGCCGCAGCCGGTGAAGTCCGTGTAGTAACGCGGCTGGCCGGGCACGAGGCGGTAGTAGGCGGCGTTGTCTATGCCGCGGAAGGCGAGGGTGGGGCCGAGCTGGCTGCCCTCGCCCGTGTGGTTGTAGACCACGTCGAGAATCACCTCGATGCCTTCGCGGTGCAGGGTCTTGACCATCGTCTTGAACTCTGCGACCTGCTGGCCCATCGTCCCAGACGAAGAGTAGCGCACGTCGGGCGCGAAAAACCCGATGGAGTTGTAGCCCCAGTAGTTCGTCAGCCCCTTATCTTGAATGAACTTGTCGGAGACGAACTGATGAACGGGCATTAGCTCGACCGCTGTGACTCCGAGCGAGCGCAGGTATTCGACCGCGGAAGGATGTGCGAGTCCCGCGTAAGTGCCGCGCAGCTCTTCGGGCACTTCGGGGTGGAGCTTTGTGAAGCCTCGGACGTGCAGCTCATAGATGATCGTCTTGTGCCAGGGCGTGTGCGGGCGCGCGTCGTCGCCCCAACTAAAGGCCGGGTCGACGACGACGCACCTGGGGACGAAGGGCGCGCTGTCGCGCTCGTCGAATGAGAGGTCTGCGCGCTCGTCGCCTATCGTGTAGCCGAAGACCGAGTCGTCCCAGCGGATTGTGCTGGCGAGCGACTTCGCGTAGGGGTCTATGAGGAGCTTGTGCGGGTTGAAGCGGTGGCCCGACTGCGGCTCGTAGGGGCCGTGGACGCGGTAGCCGTAGAGCTGGCCCGGCCTCGCTTCGGGAAGGTAGGCGTGCCAGACGAGGTCTGTGCGCTCGGCGAGAGGGATGCGGCGCGACTCCGACACGGCTTCCGCCGAGTCGAACAGGCACAGCTCGACCGCGGTCGCGTTCTCTGAGAAGAGCGCGAAGTTGACGCCCGCGCCGTCCCAAGTCGCGCCGAGCGGGTACGGCTGCCCAGGCCAGACTTTCATCCGTTGCTCCAAAGAAGTGCAGAGTGATGAAGCAGTAGACAGTAGCCAGTAGTCAGTAGCCAGCATGAAGATGAACGCTTTCCTATTGGCTACTGGCTACTGACTACTGGCTACTTCTCTCCTCTCATCACTCTGCATTCACGTAAAGTGCCGCGCCCCAGCCCGCGACTTCGATCTCGGTTTGCTGCGCCGCTTCGACGCGCGCGGGCGGAGCGGGCCGTGCGTCGCCGCCGCCGTAAACGGCGTCTCCGCTCCAGAGCGCGAGATGCCACGCGCCTGCGGGCAAAGGTATTGACTGAGCGCCGCCGTCGAAGTTGCAGACCAGAACTGCGCGCGTGCCTTGCCGGTCGCCGCGCTCGACCGTGAGCCAGTGGCGCGTCGAGTCGAAGCGGACGCGCGTGCGCGACTTGTCGCAGTTCGAGAGGCAAGCGTAGCGCGCGCGTGTGGCGAGAAGGTCACGGTAGAAGCGCAAAACCTCTGCGTGCGGCGAGCGCGTGAGCGAAGTCCAGTCGAGCTTCGAGCGCTCGAAGGTCAGCTTCGACTGCGGGTCTGCGAAGCCGCCGAGCGTGGACTCGGTCTCGCCCTCGCCGCGGACGAAGGCGTCGTATTCCTCCATCCGCCCGCGCCGGACGGCGCGTCCGAGTTCGCGGTCGGTGTGGCTCGTGAAGTAGAGGAAGGGCGCGCGCTCGGCCCACTCCTGACCCATGAAGAGGAGTGGGACGTTGGGCGTGCCGCACAGCAACAACGCCGCGGCGAGCTTCTGCTGTTCGAGGCCGAGAAGGCGCGAGAGGCGGTCGCCCCAGTAGCCGTTGGCGATCTGGTCGTGGTTCTGTATGCAGACGACAAAGCGCTCGCCCGGCAGCTCAGCCGAAGGCGTGCCGTGCCTTCGACGGCGGTAGACGGAACGCCTGCCGTCGTAGACGAAGCCCTCGGCAATAGCCTTCGCCAAATCTTCGAGGCTGCCGAAGTCTGCGAAGTAGCCGCGGTCGGTCTTCGTCAAGAGCGCGTGCAGAGAATGATGAAAGTCGTCGCTCCACTGAGCGTCAATGCCGTAGCCGCCTTCGCTCGTCCCCTTGATGACGCGCACGTCGTTCAAGTCGCTCTCGGCGATGAGCAGCGCGCCGCGCCCAAGGTCGCGCGCGAGCGCGTGGAACTCTTCGGCCAGCTCTTCGAGCAGGTGGCGCGCGCTCGTGTCAACGATGGAGTGGACGGCGTCAAGGCGCAAGGCGTCTACGTGGTACTCCGCGAGCCAGTAAAGCGCGTTCTCGATGAAGTGGCGGCGCACGCCGTCGGACTCCGCGCCGTCGAAGTTGAGGCCCTGCCCCCAGGGCGACTTGTGCGTATCGCTGAAGACGGGCATGAACTCGCCGAGGTAGTTGCCCTCCGGGCCGAGGTGGTTGTAGACCACGTCGAGCACGAAGGCGAGGCCCTCGCGGTGGCACGCGTCAATCAGTTTCTTTAAGCCTTCGGGGCCGCCGTAGGTTGACTGCGGCGCATAGAGATGCGCGCCGTCGTAGCCCCAGTTGCGCCCGCCCGGAAACTCCGCGACCGGCATCAGCTCGACGGCCGTGACGCCGAGCGACTTCAGGTGTGCGAGCTTTGGAATGATTGATTCAAAGGTTCCTTCGGGCGTGAACGTGCCCGTGTGCAGCTCGTAGATGACGAGGTCGCCGAGCGCGATTCCCTTCCAGGCCCCGTCAGTCCACTCGAACCCGCCGGGATCGACGACGCGCGAAGGGCCGTGAACTCCGGCGGGCTGGAAGCGCGAGACGGGGTCGGGCCGCTCGCGCTCGCCGCCCACGACGTAGAAGTAGTCTGCGCCCGCGCCGACCTCTGCGACGCGCGCCTCGAACACGTCGCCCTCGCCGCGCGACATCTCCGCGGTTCGTGATTCGTCGCCGACGATCCGCACGGACAAGCTCTCGGCCAGCGGCGACCAGACGCGGAACTGCGTGCTCCCGTCCGGTAGCGGGCGCGCGCCGAAATGAAGTTGCCATTGTGAGCCTCGCGTCGGCCCTGATTTCGTCGCAGTCATCAATCAAACCCCTTGTTCAGTATCGAGGCGGAAGAGTAAGGCAACCGGCAGCGGCGACAGCACGTCGGCGAGCGCGAGCGCGCCTTCGCGCGCGTCGAACTCGCGCCCGGTGAAAACGTCCCGGTAGCGCGCGGGCGGCAGCTCTCCGACTGCGAGGCGCGTGTCGCCCCAGGCGGCGCGACTCAGTCCGAGCGGCCCGGCGCGACCGACGCCGAGCCGCGTGAAGAAGCGCCCGGCGACGACGATGCAAGCGTCGCCGTCGAGCGCGCGCGCAAACGAGACGACCGAGTCGGCGCGTCGGCCCGCGGCGCGCAGCGGCAGGTACTGGCCGCGCGCGAAAAGCTCGCC
>JALZHC010000924.1 GCA_030914105.1 Acidobacteriota bacterium | reverse complement strand
GCGCGCGCGTCATGCTCGTCAACACCGCGAACGAGCGCCGGGAGTTGTCCGGCCTGACGGACGGGCGCGGCGAGTTCCGCATCGCCAACGTGCCGGCGGGCAACTACTTCGCCTTCGTGGACGTGCCCGGCGTCATCTCGCCGCTGTCGTTCGTGAACGTCTCCGAGCTGATCGGGGGCAGCCCGGACTTCAGCGGCGCGCTCAAGTTCTTCGACACGTTCGAGACCGACGGCAAGGAGGACAAGCAGATCGCCGTCCACGCGCGGCGCGGCGCGGCCCTCTCCGGCAGAGTTATCTACGCCGACGGCGACCCGGCGATCAACGTCGCTGTGAGCGTCATGCGGCGCGGCGAAGACGGGCGGCTCGTGAAGTTCCTGACCGGGGCCAACGTCGTCGCGCTCTCGGCGCTGCACACGGACGACCGCGGCGCGTTTCGCATCGCCGGCCTGCCGCCGGGCGAGTACGTCGTCGCCGTGTCGGAGGCCGCAGACCACGGCGACGCGGGCCACGCGCGCGCCGACGGCCTCGGCGGCGTGCTTGAAGAGTTTGTGAACCAGCAACTGCTCCTCACCTTCTACCCTTCGGCGACGAGCGTCAAGGAGGCGACCACGCTTAAGCTCGACGCGGGCGACGAGCGCGCGGACGTGGACATCACCATCCCGGAGCGCGAGCTGCGCACAGTCTCCGGCTACGTGCGCGGGCGGCGAGACAAGCAGCCGATCGCCCACGCCCGCGTGGCCATCGTCCGCAAGGACGACGAGATGAGCCAGCTCAACCAGGGGTCTATCGCTACCTACTTCCAGGACGAGTACGCGCAGAACGTCACGATGACCGACGAAGAGGGGCGCTGGCAGTTTAAAGAGATTCCCGACGGCCACTACACCGTCAGCGTCAAGCCGCGCGATGAGTACGAGCCTTCTTCTGATTTCATGGCGGGCGACCCGACGAACTACAACGCGCCCGTCATCAACGCCAACGTGACCGTCACGAACGCCAACGTGACGATTGTTAGCAACATGAATGCCGGCACTTACTCGCCGCCGCGTCGGAAGAAGGGTTACGCGCCTGCGCGTCATGACGTGGAAGTTTCGGGCAGCGACGTTTCGGAGGTTGCCGTCGAGCTGGGCGATGGCGGTCGCGTCTCCGGCTCCATCACGTTTGAAGGCGGCGGGCCGCCGCGCTACGGGCAGATCACGGCGTTGCGCGTCCCCGAAGGGGCCGGCGAGGAGGGCGGCGAGACTGTGGACAGCTCGCCCACACGCGGCGGCGAGTTCAGCATCGAGGGGCTGCCCGCGGGAAGGTTCTTCCTGAAGCCGCACCTCTACAGCGAGGACGACGGGCCGATCTACGTCAAGTCGATCACGTGGAACGGCAGAGACCTCCTGCGCGAGCCGCTGGAGATAGGCGACGGGACGGTCGTCGAGGGCGTCCGCATCGTCCTCGCGCGCAACCCGGCGAAGCTCAACGTGGTTGTGGCGCGCGCCGGCGACAAGCGGCCCGCCGCGAACGTCGCCGTCTTCCTCGTCCCCGCGAACGTCTCCGAATGGTCGCCGTACTCGCAGGAACTCATCTGCTCGACGAGCGAGGGCGGCGGGTGCACGATCAACGCGCCGCCGGGCGATTACGCCGTGGTTGCTCTGCCGCGCCTGAAGACGCCGACCGCCGTCGAGGTCGAGGTCAAGAGGCGCGCAGCAATCGCGCCGCGCGTCTCTCTGCGCGCCGGCGAGTCGAAGGACTTCGAGGTCGCCGTGCCCGCGGAGAATTAGACGGGCCGCGGGTCAATCTGCCGAACGCTGAGAATCCCCTTGCGGCACTCAGGCCCGACAGGCATCGCGGCACGAACCGGCGCGCGCGTGCGCGAGCCTCCGAACGGAGTGTTTGCGCACGCCGCCCGCGTGCGGCTACAATTCTTTTCGGCGGGCGTCGGCCTTCACCGAGACCCGGACGCCGCCCGCGCCCCGTCTTCCCCCGTGCCTCCATGCACAGCCTTGTGCGCGCGAGCCGCCACTTCGGTTTCGGACTCGCGCATGGAAGAGAGTCTCACCGATGCTTGCGGGTGCGTTGAAGCGTCGGGCGCGCGTGAGGGAGTAATGCCGGAGCGACTTCGAGCCATCGCCAGCAGCCTGCGTCGTCTC
>JALZHC010000358.1 GCA_030914105.1 Acidobacteriota bacterium | reverse complement strand
CATTCTGTGTGAACAGTCGGCTGTAGTCTTCCGCCGAGGCCGGTGGCACCCGCGCGAGGCGGAGGTTTTCTTCGACGTGCGCGCGGCGGCTCATGCCGACGAGAGCCGTCGTGACGCCGGGCGTCGAGCGCACGAACTGGATGGCGGTCTGCGCGTCTGTGGCGAGCGAGCCGAGCGGCTCGCGTATCTGTTCGGGCAGGTCTGCGGCGACCTTGCCTTGAAGGATTGACGCGCTGGCGACGACCGTCACGCCGAGCGCCTTCGCCGCTTCGAGCAGGGAGACGTGCGCGCCCTGATAGGTCTGGTTGTCGGCGACGAGTGCTTCGGGCATGGCGAGGTTGAAGGGCAACTGCACGAAGCGGAAGCCGTGCGCGTCGCCGCCGGCTTCGCGCGCAAGCTCCCACATGCGTTCGAGAGCGTGCCCGCCGCGCCCGCCCGCGGCGACGCGGAAGCCGTTCCACGTCGCCACGCCGTAGAAGCTGAGACGCCCTTCGGCGCGCTCACGCTCCAACTGCTCGAAGGCCGCGCGCAGGCGTCGCTCGAACTCTTCACGCGGAACGGCCTGAAGCTGCGCTTCGGGGTTGTGGACGTAATAGACGTCAACGGTTTCGAGGCCGAGGTTGCGCAGCGACTGCGCGAGCTGGTGCGCGAGGTAGCGCGGCGTCATGCAGTGGCTCCCCGCCACGATGTCGTCGAAGCCCGCGACGCCTGTGCGCACGAACGTCTCCTCGACGTAGGCGCGCACGCCCTCCTGTCCCGCGGGCGGGCGAGAGTCGAAGGGCAGGTATCCGCCCTTCGTGCAGACGAACAGCTCTTCGCGCGCGAAGCCTGCGGCGTGCAGGGCGACGAGCGCCTCGCCGATTGAGCGCTCGCTGCGCTGGAAGCGGTAGTTGGCCGCCGTGTCTATGACGTTCGCGCCCAGCTCGACGGCATGCGTGATGGCGTCCGTGTAGGCGCGGTCGGTCTCCTCGTCCCACTGGCCGAGGTATGTGCCGACGCCGATTGAGGAGAGCCAGAGGTTCTGCTCGAAGCGGAAGTGGCCCTCGGCGGCGACGCCCCGGAAGCGCTCGACGAAGCGCGCGGTGCCTTCGTTCGTGGCGCGGCCCTTCAGACTCATCCCCTCGTCCCTCCCATCCTGTCGGCTGAATTTCGCGCGCAGTTTATCACAGCGCGCTACTTGAACAGTCAATCTTGAGCTTCAACGTGCTTCAGGCCCAAGCTTGAGTAGACCCGGAATCCGCCGACGCTTCAACTAATCATCGGCGGTGTGATAGGGTTGAGCAAAAATGAGCACGCAGAAGCAGGGCAGCGGAGACAGGGTCGGCGAGGAGCGCGAAGACCTGAATGAGGGGGCAGCACTCTCTTCGGACGAGGCGCGCGCGACAGATGAGGAGCGCGCGACGACGCTCGACCTGCCGCCCGAAGAGCTGTCGGCGCTCGCCCGCGCCTTCTACGAGCTGACGCTCGACTACATCGGCTCGCCAAACGCGCTCCCGGTCTTCCCCGCAACCGACGCCGCGCGGCTCGCCGAAATCTTCCGGCGGCCTCTGCCCGAAGAGGGTTGCGGACTCGAAAGCCTTGCGCGCGACTGCCGCGAGGTCATCCAACACAGCCGGCAGAACGGACACCCGCGCATGTTCGGCTACGTCGCCTCGCCTTCGGCTCCCGCGGGCACGCTCGCCTCGCTGCTCGCCGCCGCGCTCAACTCGAACGTCACTTCCTGGCGCTCCGCGCCCGCCGCCACAGAGGTCGAGCGCACGGTCGTCGGCTGGCTCGCCGAGCTGATCGGCTTCAAGGGCGAAGGCTTGAACCAGTCTTGCGGCGGCCTTCTGACGAGCGGCGGCTCGATGGCGAACCTCGACGCGCTCTTCGTCGCGCACCGCGCGAAGTCGCGCGAGGCCGCGCACAATCCCTCGCGCGAAGGACTGTGGAACGCTTCAGCGCCGATGACCCTCTACGCCTCCGACCAGGTTCACCTCTCGATCCCGAAGGCCGCCGACATCCTCGGCATCGGGCGCGAGCAAGTGCGGCTCGTCCCCTCGGACGAGCATTTCCGTCTGGATGTGCGGGCGCTCGGCGAGCGCGTCGAGGCGGACGGACGTGCGGGCCTGCGCCCCTTCTGCGTCGTGGCGAACGCCGGCACCGTCTCGACCGGCGCGGTTGACCCGCTCGACGAAGCGGCCCGCGTCGCGCGCGAGCACGACCTCTGGTTCCACGTAGACGGCGCTTACGGCGCGCTCGCCGCGAGCGACGCGTCAAAGCGCGCGCTCTTCCGAGGACTCGAAGAGGCCGACTCCGTCTCGCTCGACCCGCACAAGTGGCTCTACGCGCCGCTCGACTGCGGCTGCCTTATCTTCCGCGAGCCGGAGCGCGCGCGCGCCGCGTTCGCCGGAACCGAGGAGGGCTACATCAAAGTCTTCGAGCGGCAGCCCGAAGAGGCTTTCGCCTTCTGGGACTACGGCATCGAGCTTTCGCGACCGTTCCGCGCGCTGAAGGTCTGGGCGATCCTTCGCTACTACGGCGCGCGCCGCGTCGCCGACGCAATCGCGGAGGACTGTGCGCTCGCCGAACACCTCGCCCGCCTCGTCCGCGACGCGGAAGACTTCGAGCTGCTGGCCCCGGTCACGCTCGGCATCTGCTGCTTCCGCTACCTGCCCGCGGGCGCGCGCCGCGAGCTCGAAGAGGCGAAGAGCGAAGAGGAGCGCGAGCGCACGAACGCACGGCTCGACGCGCTGAACGAGCGCGTCATGCAGCGCGTCCAGCGCGGCGGCGCGGCCTACCTCTCAAACGCCGCCCTGCGCGGTCGCTTCGCCCTGCGCGCCTCGATCACAAACTTCCGCACGACGCGCCGCGACCTGCGCACGACGCTCGACGCGGTTCGCGCCGCCGCGCTCGAAGTCGGGAGAGAATAGTTAACGGGAAGAAAAATGATGAAGCAGTAGCCAGTAGCCAGTAGACAGTAGTCAGCATAAACACAGATGCTTTCCTACTGGCTCCTGGCTACTGTCTACTGGCTTCTTTAAATCTCATGGCGGCATCATTGGAAGTGTCGGGGGGCGAGTTCGAGCGGGAGCTGCGCGTGGCTGTGGAGCTGGCGCGGCGCGCGGGCGAGGCGGCGCTCGCGTTTTACGGCAAGCCCCTGCGCGTCGAGCACAAGGAGGAGTTCGACGAGCCTGTGACGCAGGCCGACCGCGCGGTCAACGAGCTGATCGTGAGCGCGCTCCGCGAAGCCTTCCCCGAAGACGGCATCCTGGCCGAGGAGTCGGTTGACACGTCGCGGCGGCTCGCGCGCGAGCGCGTGTGGATGGTCGACCCGCTCGACGGCACGAAGGGTTTCATCGCGGGCACGGGCGACTTCGCCGTGCAGATCGGCCTGGCGGTCGCCGGCCAGAGCGCGCTCGGCGTTCTCTACGCGCCCGCCACAGACGTTCTCTACTGGGCCGCGCGCGGCCACGGCGCTTGGGTCTTGCGCCCGACTTCGGAGGCGGGGAAGACGTTGCAGGCCGAGCGGCTGCGCGTCACAAACGAGGGAGAGCTTTCGCGCATGAGGCTCGCCGAGAGCCGCTCGCACCGCGGCCCGCGCATGGACGCCGTGGTGCGCGCGCTCGGCGTCCGCGCCGAAGTGAAGAGCCACTCGGTCGGCATCAAAGTGGGCCTGCTCGTCGAGCGTCAGGCAGACCTCTATATTCACCTCTCGCCGAAGACGAAGCAGTGGGACACTTGCGCGCCCGAAGCCGTGCTTGCCGAAGCGGGCGGGCGCATGACAGACCTCTGGGGCGAGCCGCTCCGTTACAACTCGCCCGACGTTCTAAACCGCAACGGGCTGGTCGCCTCGAACGGGGCGGCGCACGGAGAGGTCGTCGCGCGCATACGCCCGCTGCTCGTCGAGTTCGGGCGCGAGCGCGTGCGGCAGGTTGAGTAGGAAGTCCGGCGCACGGGTTCTCGTCACGTCAAGCTCGAAATAAGTTGACCCGGAATCATCAGGAGGAGACTGAGATGAAGAGAAAAGGTTCGGCCATCTGGCAGGGCGGTCTGAGGGACGGCAAGGGCACGGTCTCGACCGAGAGCGGCGTCTTGAGCGGCACGCCCTACTCTTTCGCCGCGCGCTTCGAGTCGGGCGCGGGCACGAACCCCGAAGAACTGATCGCCGCCGCGCACGCCGGCTGCTTCACGATGGCGCTGTCGAAGCAGCTCGAAGACGCAGGCGTGCGAGCCGAGGGCATCAACACGACCGCCGAGGTGACGCTGGAGAAGACCGACGCGGGATTCACCATCACCAAAGTTCACCTCGACGTGACGGCGCGCATCACGGGCGGCGACCGCGCGGCCTTCGAGACCGCTGCCAACAACGCCAAGGCCGGCTGCCCCGTCTCGCGCCTCTTGAAGGCCGACATCACGATGGACGCGCGGCTCGAAGGTTGACGGCGCGGACATTAACCATGGAGATATAAAGTCATGCCGGTTGGTCAACGACAGAGGGTCTCCAGCGGCTCGCCCTACGAGTCGGTCATCGGCATTTCGCGGGCCGTGCGCGCGGGCAGCTTCGTGGCGGTCGCGGGCACCGCGCCGCTCGACTCGGAAGGGCGCACGGTCGCGCCGGGCGACGCCGCGGCGCAGGCGCGTCGCTGCTTCGAGATCGTCGCCCGCGCGCTCGAACAGTTAGGCGCGCGCCTCTCCGACGTTGTGCGCACACGCATCCTGCTCACGCGCATCGAGGACTGGGAAGCGGTCGCGCGCGTCCACGGCGAGTTCTTCGCAGACGTGCGCCCCGTGAACACCGTCGTGCAGGTCACGCGCTTCATCGAGCCGGACTGGCTCGTCGAGGTCGAGGCCGACGCCGTCGTCGGAGACTAATTGATTCATTGATTCATCGCTTCATTGATTCAATGAAGCGATGAATCAATGAATCAATCCATCGGCCCGCGTTGCTGTTATACTTGCCCCGCCCTCTCACGGACGCTTCGCAGGTGGTGACAGCCGTGAATCTCAAAAACAAGCTGCTGCTCGTCTTCTTCGCGCTTGCCTTCGTGC
>JALZHC010000923.1 GCA_030914105.1 Acidobacteriota bacterium | reverse complement strand
GGCACGGCCCGTTTCCAGGTCGGCGCGGTGTCAGGCCGCTTCGCCGACGCCGCGCAGATTGAGCTGCCGGTCTGGACGCCCGCGACCACCGAAGCCTTCGCCACCTACGGCGAGCTGGACGCGAGCGGCGCAATCGTTCAGCCGGTCAAAGCGCCGCCCGGCGTCTTCAAGCAGTTCGGGGGCCTCGAAGTTCAGACCTCCTCGACGCAGCTTCAGGCTCTCACAGACGCCGTGCTCTACCTCGTCGCCTACCCGTTCGAGTGCTCCGAGCAGTTGTCTTCGCGCATCCTCGCCGTCGCGGCGCTGCGCGACGTGCTGACGGCCTTCAAGGCGAAGGAGCTGCCGACGCCCGAGGAGATGAAGGCGGCCGACGGGCGCGACATCAAGCGGCTTCAGGGGATGCAGAACGACGACGGCGGCTTCGCCTTCTGGCGTCGCGGCGACGACTCCTGGCCCTATGTCAGCATCCACGTCGCCAACGCGCTCACGCGCGCGAAGGAGAAGGGCTACGACGTTCCGCAAGAGATGCTCGACAAGTCGAAGTCTTACCTCCGCGACATCGAGAGCCATATCCCGCACTACTACAGCCGCGCCGCGCGCGCCGCGCTCATCGCCTACGCGCTCAACGTGCGCGCGCGGATGGGTAACCGCGACGCGGCGCGCGCGCGCCGGCTCGTCGCCGAAGAGGGGCTTGAAAAGCTCCCGCTCGAAGCCGTCGGCTGGCTGCTGCCCGTGCTTTCGGGCGACGCGAACTCGGCGGCGGAAGTCGCCGCGATTCGGCGTCTGCTGGGCAACCGCGCCGAAGAGACCGCGGCGACGGCGCACTTCGTCACTTCTTACGGCGACGACGACTACCTCCTGCTTCATTCGAGCCGACGCGCCGACGGCGTCATCCTCGAAGCGCTCATCAACGATCAACCGCAAAGCGACCTCATCCCGAAGATCGCGCGCGGCCTGCTCGCGCACAGGACAAAGGGGCGCTGGGAGAACACGCAGGAGAACGCCTTCGTCCTGCTCGCGCTCGACCGCTACTTCCGGACTTACGAGCGCGCGACGCCCGACTTCGTCGCGCGCGCCTGGCTCGGCGACGCATACGCGGGCGAGCAGCAGTTCCGCGGGCGCTCGACCGACCGGCAGCAGTTCGACGTGCCGATGCGCTATCTCGCAGAACACGGCGCGGGCGAGCAGAACCTGACGCTCCAGAAAGAGGGCACGGGCCGTCTCTATTACCGCATCGGCATGCAGTACGCGCCCAACAGCCTGAAGCTCGCGCCCGCCGACTACGGCTTCATGGTCGAGCGCATCTATGAAGCCGTGGACGACCCCAAAGACGTGCGGCGCGACGCCGAAGGCACCTGGCACATCAAGGCTGGCGCGAAAGTGCGCGTGCGCCTGACGATGGTCGCGCCGACGCGCCGCTACCACGTCGCGCTCACAGACCCTCTGCCCGCCGGACTCGAAGCGTTGAACCCGGCGCTCGCCGTCACGGGCAGTATCCCCGAAGACCAGAAGGCGCAGCCCTCGAACTTCGGCTGGTGGTGGGTGCGCCCCTGGTTCGAGCACCAGAACTTGAGAGACGACCGCGTCGAGGCTTTCACGTCGCTCCTCTGGGACGGCGTCTACAACTACTCCTACGTCGCGCGCGCGACGACGCCCGGCTCGTTCGTCGTCCCGCCGCCGAAGGCCGAGGAGATGTACCACCCCGAAACCTTCGGGCGCGGCGCGAGCGACCGCGTCGTCGTGGAGTAGATGCTTCGATGACTTGTTGCTTGAACGGTCGAGTGAGTTGAGGTTCAACGCAGAGGCGCAGAGTTCGCAGAGGGGGCGCAGAGGATACAGCTTTGCAATCTCAAATCTGAAAGATCAAAGCTCAAGCCTCTGCGCTTCCTCCGCGAACTCTGCGCCTGCGGCGGTGAGTTGTTTGTGTCAATGCACAAGCGGCGGGAAAATAGATGAGCCGGGCGGATGCTTCACACCCGCCCGGCTTTCACGTTTCTGTCAGCCTGCTTCTTACCGCGCCCGCACGTTCTCGACTTGCAGGTTGTTCTTCACGGAGAAGACGCCCGGCACGCCGTTGGCGAGCATGTAGGCGAGGTTGCGGTCGCCCTCATTCGAGACGACGCCTTCGAGCGACAC
>JALZHC010000922.1 GCA_030914105.1 Acidobacteriota bacterium | reverse complement strand
GGCTACGACCGCGCGCACGCCTTCGAGCGCATCGACGCCGAGCAGGTGCAGCGTGTGCTCGCGGGCTTCGCGCCTTCGTCGAACGATATCCATTACGAGGGCGGCGCGGTCGTCGAGGTGGGCGACGGGCAGATGAACCGCCTGACGGTCGAGCCGGGCGGGCAGGTCGAGTTCAGCGGCGCGCCGCAGCGCCGACTGGCCGACGTCGAGCGCGAGCTGCGGCGGTATCTGGCACGCCTGCGCGAAGTGGCCGAGAGCAATCGCCTCATCTTCGTCGCCGTCGGCTTCGACCCTCTGCGCACAATCGAGGAGCAGCGCTGGTTCCCAAAGATGCGCTACGAGGTGATGCGCCCGTACCTGGCCGCGCGGGGCCGGCGCGCATGGGACATGATGTGCCGCACCTGCGCCGTGCAATCGAACCTCGACTACGGCTCGCCGGAAGACCTCGCGCGCAAGTTCCTCGTCGGCAACCGCCTCGCGCCTATCGTGACGGCGATCTTCGCCAACTCGCCCTTCGAGAACGGTCGGCCTTCGGGCTACAAGTCAACGCGCGCCGCCGCCTGGCTCGACACCGACTCAGACCGCGCAGGCATTTCGCCGCCCTCGCTCAGCGACGACTTCGCGCCCGAAGACTACGTCTCTTACGCGCTCGACGTGCCGATGATCTTCGTCCAGCGCGGGGGTCGCTACCTCGGCGCGGTCGCGGGTCTGCGCTTCCGTGAGTTTCTCGAACGCGGGCGCGCGGGGCTGCGGCCCGTCTTCGGCGACTGGGCCGACCACCTCACGACCATCTTCACCGACGCGCGCCTCAAACAGCACATCGAGCTGCGCAGCGCAGACGCCTGCGACCTCGAAACTTCTCTCGCCCTGCAAGCGCTCTGGAAGGGACTTCTTTATGATCCGTCGGCGCTCGAAGAGGCGCTCCGTCTCGCGCCGCGCCTGAAGGCCGCCGACGCCCTGCTTTTGCGCGAGTGCGTCGCGCGCGAAGCCTTAGCCGCGCGCTGCGCGGGCGTCGAAGTGCTCCGGCTCGCGCGCGAGCTGGTCGCGCTCGCCGCCGAAGGTCTCGCACGCATCGCGCCCGAAGAGGTCTCCTACCTCGGAGTGCTCCGCGAGCGCGTCGTCAAAGAAGGCGTCTGCCCCGCGGACATCCTTCTGCGCAACTGGGAAGGCTCCTGGCACGGCTCCGTCGAGCGACTGTTCCGACACCTGCGCGCCGCCTGAGTTAGAATCAAAGTCATGTCGAACGCGCCAGCAGACGAGATGCCGGACTCGCCGGCACGCGAAACGTCGAACGCACGCGAAACGCCGAGCGCGGGCGAACAGTTGAACGCGCCGGCACACGCAATGTCGAACGCGCGCGAAGGCGACGCGCCGAAAGCCCCGACTGACGGCAGCGCCGTCGTCTCCTTCCGGCGCGTCACATACTCCGTGCCGGGACTGGCCGCGCCCGTCATTGACGACCTGAGTTTAGAAATCCTGCGCGGCGAGACGCTCGTGCTCCTGGGCGAGTCGGGCTGCGGCAAGACGACGACGCTGCGCCTCATCAACCGCCTGCTCACGCCGACCGCGGGCGAGGTCTTAGTCGAAGGCAAAGACGCGCGCGAGTGGGAGGCGGTAGCCTTGCGACGCCGGACGGGTTACGTCATTCAAGACGCGGGCCTCTTCCCGCACTTCACGGTCGAGCGCAACGTCGCGCTCGTCCCCACGCTCGAAGGCTGGGACGCGGCGCGCACGGCCTCGCGCGTGCGCGAGCTTCTGCGACTCGTCGGGCTTGAGCCGGAGCGCTTCGCCGCGCGCTTCCCCGCGGAGCTTTCGGGCGGGCAGCGCCAGCGCGTCGGAGTCGCCCGCGCGCTCGCGGCAGACCCGCCGCTGCTTCTGATGGACGAGCCTTTCGGCGCGCTCGACCCTTTGACGCGCGCGACGCTTCAGCGCGAGTTCGCCGCGCTGCAAAAGCGGCTCGGAAAAACGGTCGTCTTCGTCACGCACGACTTGCGCGAGGCGCTCATGCTCGCCACGCGCGTCGCACTGATGAGCGCGGGCCGAATCGTCCTGCTCGACACGCCCGAAGCTTTTCTCAAATCCGACGAGCCGCACGCGCGCGCCTACCGCGAGACGCTGAACCTGCCGGAAGACTTTCTG
>JALZHC010000357.1 GCA_030914105.1 Acidobacteriota bacterium | reverse complement strand
GGGCTGTGGTCGCGGGGCCGAGTCGTTCGCCTGCGGCTGCTGCACGGAGTTGAGAATCTCCAGAAGGGGCGCGGCCTTGTGGGCCATCATCCTCGGCAGCTCGCCCTGCTTCTTGAGGTAATCATTTAACCCGTACCACTGTTCGCGGATGGCGGGCCGCGCCTTTGAAACGGACTGCGAGCGGGTCAGCCCCCACTCGATGATCTCTCTGAGCGGGTCAACGAGCAGCTCGGCGAGCTTCCGTCTGAGTTCCGAATCCGTGCTCAGGCGCGATTTGATCAGCTCCCAGTCGTCGTGCAACTGGGCCTTGAGCTTCTCCTTTTCGGAGTCCGGGCCTTTGGGTAAGGAGACGGGGATTCTCAGCCCTCCCCAAATGATGGCCCTCTTGATGCGGTCGTCAGTTAAGCCCATCACCACTGCTTCCCACCCTCCGAATCCGACGTAACGCTCAACCGCACCCGCGCCGCGCGTTTCCGCTCAGCCGGCTGCGCATACCCGCCGGCACGCCGCCGGCGTCGGTTGAAAGAAGTAGGACTCGACGCGCGGCGGGCGCGTGCCTCGTCGGGGCCGGGTTGAGGCGGCCCGCGGCCCGCGGCCACGTCCCCCGAAGGGGACGAGCCGACGCCGGGGCCGCGTGTCGAAGAAGGGCGACGCGGCCTCGCACGCCCTACGGCACGATCTGAATCTGCGGCGGCGGCGGCGGCAGCGTAACCGGCGCGTCGGCGACAACCTGATCCAGGTTGTACGAGGTGGTCTTGATGGATTGCGTCACCCACTTGAAGAACGCCTTGAGGGCGTCGGGCTGGAGGCTGTTGAGCACGACGACGGTCTCCGTGACGCGCTTGAGCAGTTGCTCGTCGGCCCCTGCGCCGGCGGCGCAGGCGATGATGTTGCCGACCCTCTTCTGCTTGATGCGGTCGGCTGCGGCCTCCCAACTGTCGGTCGGCTGCCCGTCGGTCATGAGGAAGACCAAAGGCTTCCAGTCGCCCTTCTGCTGCTGCGTCGTCTTACGCACTTCGGCGTCTACGCGCTGCTCAAGCAGTGTGAGCGCCTCGCCGAAGGCGGTGCTGCCGGAGGCGTCGAGGTTCGGCTCCTGGAAGGCCAGCAGCTCCGTGAGCGGGCAGACCTGCTGCGCGCTGCTGCTGAAGGTGATGACCGAGAGGTAAGCGGTCTCGACGGCCTGCGGGTCTCCGCGCAGGTCGGCCAGCAGTGCCTTTACACCGGCGCGGACGGCCTCGATAGGCTCACCGGCCATCGAGCCGGAGCAGTCCAGGACGAGATAAACGGGCAAGCGTCGTGCCTCTGACATTTTCCATCTCCTTCTTCGGTTCCAAAGCGGCTCGTCTCGCGCGGCATCGTCGCGTCGAGAAATACCCTTTGAGATTAAGTCCCTCCGACTCGCCCCGACGCCGACGGCGACGGCCTGCTGCTGCGGGCCGCCGTCCGGCAACGCGCCGGGCTGTCGAGAGGGCGTGGGATCGGGCCGCGGGCCCGCGCCGAAGCGTTGGCGCGCGCGTGCGGCTCGACGACTTTCAAACTCGGCGACTTTATCACGGACGGCTTCCCTACCCTTGCGTGCGGCTGATCTCGAACTCCGAGCTGCCCGTGCCCCCGCCGAGCTGCGCGCCGCAGCGCGGGCAGACGATTGCCGACGTGTTGTCGGGCGCGCAGAAGAGCGCGCCGCAGGGGCAGACGCCCGTGTGACGGTTCTCGCAGTAGGGGCAGGCCGGGCAGCCCAGGAGCAGCGAAGAGTTGATCGGCGGCAGAGACTCCGCGTCCGACTCGTCCAGAGCTTCAAGCGGGTGCGCGGCCACCGCGTCGTAGAGTTCCTCGTACTCGCGCCTGACGAACCTCATCAGGTAAGGCCGGCGCGTCCGGCTGCAATGGCCGTGGAGGAAGACTTGCCGCGGCGCGCCGAGCGTCGGGGCGGACGCGCCGTCGGGCGACGCCACTTCGAGCGAGTCGGGCGGCGGCGTGGGCAGGTTGAGCGGGTTGTTCTCCGCGCCCCCGCCGTCAACCCTCACGCTCGCGGCCTGCACGGAGGACGAGAGCCAGACGAAGAACTTGCGGATGGAGTCCGGCGTCAGGTCGGGCATCAGCAGGACGGAGTTCGTGATGCGGTAGAGCGACTGCAAGTCAACGTCCGGGCCGCAGCCGATGGCGACGATGTTGGCGAACTTCGCGTCGCCCTGCTTGACGGCGTCCGCCGCCGACTCCCAGTCGTCCGTGGGCTGGCCGTCGGTCAGAAGGAAGATGAGCGGCTTGAAGTCGCCCTTGATGCCCTCGGCGTTTTTGATGACCTCGCGTTTGAGCCGGTCTTTGAGGAGCCACAGGGCCGCGCCCAAAGCTGTCCCCGGTCGCACGCGCAGCTTCGGAATCTGGAAAGACATCAGCTCGGTCAACGGCACGTCCTGCCGCGCCTCGCGCGAGAAGGTGATGACCGAGAGATAAGCGGTCTCGACGGCCTGCGGGTTCGAGCGCAGCTCTTTGACCAAGGTCTCGACGCCGTGCCCGACCGCCTCAATCGCCGGGCCGGCCATCGACTCCGAGCAATCGAGCAGGAGGTAAACTGGCAGCCGTCTGATCGTCATAATCTCGCCCTCGCCCCGCGGCCTCGCCCGTCCGCGCGCGAAGGCGGGGGCCGGCGGCGCTTCTTCACAATGAGAATCCGCTCTCGGTCAGCGCCTCTTTGAGTTTGGCCTTGCGGATGAACCCGATCTTGAAGACATGCTCGTCGAATTCGGTCTCGAACTTCAGCCTGCCCGCCGAAGTCAGCACGAGGTTTTTGACCTCATCCTTCCGGTAGTGCCCCGGCGTCGGCAGCTCGTCCGAGGACTTGGGCCGGAAGTTCTTAAACTCCGCGATGTGCGCGTCGAGCGCCTCGCGCAGAGTCTCCTCCGAGGGCTGGCTGCGGAAGAGTGAGTTCAGGTCTATCATCGGGCGTTGGAACAGCGTGACGGACTCGCCCAGGTTTGCAGCCGCGGAGCTGATCGCGCCGCCCAGCCCGCCGCCGACCAGCGCGCCGAACAGCTTGCCCTCGTCGGGCGGCTTCGACTTCTTCAGGTCTTTCAGCGGGAAGTAATAGATAATCCCCTTCGTGAGTATCAACTCGCCGCGGTAGGCGTAAGAACCCGCGACCTTGTAGCTGACACGACCCATGCGAGCCGGCAGAGTCATCTTCGTCCTCCTCCTTCCGTCCTCGTCTGCGCAAGCAGTGTCACGCGTCTCCACGGAACAGGCCCCCGCGAAGTTCTCACCCGATGCCGCGGCCCACGTCGAAGCTGGCCTCGCCGTAGCGCGAGGTCGAGTTGCACCAGGGGCAGGTCAGCGTCACAGGCCCCTGGGCGGGCGGGCAGCAGTGGATGTGGTCGTTGGCGCACATGGCCCACCAGGGGTTCTGGCAGTAGGGGCAGGGCAGATGGCCCTTGAGTGCGCTGGTCGAAATCTGGAGGCCGCCCTGCGCCCCCTCGCCGAACTCGAAGTCGTCAACGCGGTGCGAGGCGACGCCGCGGTAGATGGCAGCCCTCCCCTCGCCCACCTGCTTCTGGTAGCGCATGATGTAGAAGCCTTTGGTCTTGACGCAGCGCGAGTGGATGAAGACGTAGCGGTCGGGCACGGGCCGTTCGCCGCCGCCCGGCTGCGCCACCTCGACGTTCTGCGGAAGGTTCGGCAGCCCCATGCCCTGCTCGCCCGCCGTTTCGAGCTTCTGGCTCGCCATCGAGACCGAGGCCGAGACCCACTTGAAGAACTCGGAGAAGGAGGAAGGCTCGGCCTGCTTCATCACGAGCACCGTCTCGGTGATGCGCCGCAGCTTGTTCAAGTCCACGTCGGGGCCGCAGGCCACGGCGATGACGTTAGCCTTCTTGCCGACGACGGTCGTGCGCACCTGGTCAGCGACGGCCTCCCAGGAGTCGGTCGGCTCGCCGTCAGTTAAGAGGAAGCAGATCGGCTTGAAGTCGCCCTTCTGCTCGGCGGTCGTGCGGACGACTTCGCGGCTCATGCAGTCGAGCCAGAGGCGGAGCGCCGCGCCGAGCGCCGTGCCGGAACCCATCTTGAAGCGCGGCATCTGAAACTTGAGGATGTCGGTGAGCGGGACGACCTGTTGGGCCGAGCTGGCGAAGGTGATGACGCTGATGGCCGCGGTCTCCAAAGCCATCGGGTTGCCGCGCAACTGCCCGATCATTGCCGCCAGGCCCTGGTTCACCGCGTCGAACCCCTCGCCCGCCATCGACTCCGAGCAGTCTATGATGAGGTAGACGGGCAGCCGCCTGTTATAAGTCATCGCCTTCCCCCTTCCCGGCTAGCAGTGACCGTCGGACGTTTGAATAAGTCGGGCTGTGGTTGTTAGCTTGAGCCGGTTCGCCTGAACGTCTTCGGCCCCCACGCAAGGCAGGTGGCGGCGAAGAGTTGGTTGATGTCGGGCCGCGCGCCGCGCGGGTGTTCGTAAAGCCGTTTGCGCGGGGTCGCGGCAAAAGCGGTCTGCTCAATCAGCCTGGCAACGGCTGTCCGCTCGCACTGAGGTTCAACTTATCTCTTCTGGATTGACCGCGAGTGGCCGGGACGGGCCGGAGCGGCGAGGGCGTGGGCGACGCGCGACGCGCGCCGTTCGCCTCTGGCCGCCCTGTCGGCTTTGCGACGGTGTGTCTCCGCTCTCGCCGTCGAGCGCCGAAGGGCGGGAGCACGAGAGCCAGCAGAAAGAGCATCCACGCCGGGCAAGCTCGCTAAGGCCCGCAAGATTAGACGACCCTTCACGCTTTGTCAATGACTCTAGCCGAAGGCCGACGCGCCCCGGAAACTCGCAGAACCTTCGGGCGAACGGCGCGAATCGAGGCCGCGATTTCGGGCGCTCGAAGAGGCTGCGTGCCGGGTCGCGTCTAGCGGACGCGCGCGGCCTGCGCGGGCTGCGTCCTGGCGGCCTGAACCTGCTGCCGGCGCGTCGAGACCGCGTCGATGATGGACTGGCGATCACGCTTCCACGCCGCTTCCTTCTCGGCGGAGTAGCCGGTGATGACCCACGGTGCGTGGCGCGTGATCAAG
>JALZHC010000921.1 GCA_030914105.1 Acidobacteriota bacterium | reverse complement strand
AGTGGGGCGTGGGCGCGTCTTTGGCGATGGAGAAGGTTCCGCCACGCCTGCGCGGCGTGCTCTCAGGTCTGCTGCAAGAGGGCTACGCGGTCGGTTATCTGCTCGCGGCGGTCTGCTACTTCTTCGTCTTCCCGCGCTGGGGCTGGCGGCCTCTCTTCTTCATCGGCGGCCTGCCCGCGCTGCTCGCGCTCTACGTCCGCACGGGCGTCAAGGAGTCGGAGGTCTGGGAGCGGACGCGCCATGCGACCTGGGGCGAGCTGGGCCGCGGCATCGCCTCGCACTGGAAGACCTTCCTCTACCTCATGCTGCTGATGACGATGATGAACTTCGCCTCGCACGGAACGCAGGACATGTACCCGACCTTCCTCGAACGCGACTGGGGCTTCTCGCCGCAGGCGCGCTCGGCCATCACCGCCGTCTCGATGCTCGGCGCGATCACGGGCGGCATACTCTTCGGCCTCTACTCAGACAGAAAAGGCCGCCGCCGCGCGATGATATTAGCCTTCGTCTGCGCCATTCTCGTAATCCCGCTCTGGGCTTTCGGGGCGTCGTTTTCCTGGGTTAAAGGGTACTACCTTGCTTCCAATTTTCCGGCCATGTGGACTTTAACTTCGGAGGCGGCGATGTTGGCGATAGGCGCGTTCCTGATGCAGTTCATGGTGCAGGGCGCGTGGGGAGTGATTCCGGCGCACATCACCGAGCTTTCGCCAGACTCTGTGCGCGGCTTCCTGCCCGGCTTCGCCTACCAGTGCGGCGTTCTCATCGCGGGCACCGTGGCCTACATCGAGGCGGTCTTCGCCTCGCGCACGACCTACGCGCGCGCCATGGCGCTCGTCGCCCTCATCGTCTTCGCCGTCGCCGCCATCGTCGCCGGCGCGGGAAGAGAGCGGCGCGGCATTACCTTCGGCTCACAAGCTGGCTGAGGGCTTCGAGCGCGCGACGTCGGCCTCGGCGCGAGGTGTCTTCGGCGATGAGGTGTGTGACGACGGGCGGGGCGTCACCGAGGTGGAAGGAGCGGGCGCGCTCGTTGACGGCGCGGTCTTCGTTCGTCACGCGCGCGTGCTGGCGCAGGTGCTCGGCCCAGGACTCGACGAGGAAGGTCTCAAGGTAGCGGCCCGGACGCGCAGGGTCTGCAAAGAGACCCCAGCGCGTCGCGCCGTCGCGCCGAAGTATCCGCTCGAAGTCCCTCATCGCATCAGCGAACTCGTCGGCGCGTTCAGGGTCAATCAGATACTCGACCGTCACCAGCACAGGCCCTTGCTCCGGCTGAATCTCGCTCACGAAGTTCGGCTCCGACCAGTGCAGAGAGGGGTTGAGGTCGAGCCTTTCGCTCGCGCGCAAGGGGAAGAGGAGCGCCGCCGCGAGGCCGAACACAAGTCCGCACGCCGCGCACAGAAGCGCCAGCGGAACGCCAGCGCGCTCGGCGACTAAACCCCAGACGGCGCTGCCCGCGGCCATCGTGCCGAAGAAGGAGAGCAGGTAGACTGCGAGCGCGCGCGCGCGAACCCATTCGGGCACGACTGTCTGCACGCCAATGTTGAAGCACGACATCGTGGTCATCCACGCGACGCCGCCGAAGACCATCGCTGCGCACAGCGGCGCAAAGGCTTGAAAGTAGGCGACCGCCGCAGTCGCCGCCGCAAACAGCAGCGTGCCGCAGCCGACCAGCGCGTCGGTCGAGAGCGCGCGGCGCGCCTTCTGCATCACGAACGCGCCGACTATCGCGCCCGCGCCTAAGCCCCCCAGGAGCACGCCGTAGCCGAGCGCGCCCATCCCCAGCTCGCGGCTCGCCAGCAGCGGCAAAAGCGCCCACAGCGCGCTCGCGCAACTAACGAAGACGACGGTGCGCACGAGCACCGCGCGCAGCTCCGGCGCGTGGCGCGTGTAGCGCAGACCCGCCCGCATCGCGCCCAAGACGCGCTCGGTCGGCGAGATGCTCTCCACGTCGTCGCGCCGCCAGCGGTAGAGGACGTAGATGACGCCGACGAAGGAGAGCGAGTTGAGGAAGAAGACCGCCCACGAGCCGATGGCCGCGACGAGCAGGCCGCCGAGCGCGGGGCCGACGGCGCGCGCGATGTTGAAGGCGACGCTGTTGAGCGAGACGGCGACGGGCAGCTCTGCGCGCGGCACAAGCTCCGGC
>JALZHC010000356.1:1530-5039 GCA_030914105.1 Acidobacteriota bacterium | reverse complement strand
AGCCGAAGTTCCGACGCGAGGTCGGCCAGCAGTACGAGACGGTCGAGAACGCACTCTCAGTGCAGGCAGGCCCGACGCCCGCGCGCGGCACTCTCAAGGCCGCGGCCAGAGACACCGGCGACAAGGGCGCTTCCGAGGGGACGACAGAGAAGGGCGCGGCCAATGAGAAGGATGCGGCGGGCGCGGCTGAGAAGAGCGCGGCGGGCGCGGCTGAGAAGGCCGTGTCCGGTGCGGCGTCGGAGAAGGCTTTGGCGAGAGGCGCGGCGCAGAAGGGTGGCGGCCCGGCCAGCTTCGTCAGGCGCTTCGGCCGCCTGCTGCTCGCCGCCGAGTCGCCTTTCACGCTCAGGCGTCTGCGCGGCGAGGAGGGCGCGCCGTCGCTCTCAGAGAACGCACGCTTCCAGTCCGTGCGCGCGCGCTTCGCCTCCGACTCCGTCTTCGTCTACGTTGACACGACGCTCGCGCAGCAGGGCTACGCCGTCGAGCAGCAGAGGCAGCAGGAGGCGCGCGCCGCGAGCGAGAAGCAGACGACCGGACAGTACGACGTTAAAGTCCGCAAGGTCGAAGAGTCGCCCGTCGCGCAGCCGTCCACAGAAACGGTGAAGGTCGACAATTCTGAAGAGCTGCCGAAGATTGTGAATCCCGTCAGGGTGCAGACCACGGAGCCGACCGGGCAGGCGGGCGCGACGGCGACTCCGACGACGAACGCGACGCCGGCGACCGGCGTGCAGCCGACCGCTCCCACGGTCGCAACGGTCTCGCCCGCGCCGACGGAGTCGGACACGAAGGTCTCGATAATAGTCTCCGCTCCGACGACGAACGAAAGGGATTCGGGCGTGGGCGTTTCTCCGGCGCTCACCGCGAAGCAGATTGATGGAATGCCGACGGTCACGATATCGAAGCCTTCGGAGGAGCAGGTGACGGTGCAGCGCATGGGCGGTATCATGCGCGGCCTCTGGGAGGGCACGCCGCGCATCCCCGGCGCGGTCGCGTTGGGCCTGAGCCTCGATTCCGGCACGCTCTCAGTCCGCGTCGCCGTCGAGAACACGCCGGACGGCGTCGTCAGCCTCATCCCTTTCCTGCCGAACCTCGTCGCCGGCCCGCCCGTCACCGCCGACGCCGCGCAGGTCGCGCCCGCCGACTGTGACATCTTCTTCGCCACCTCTCTCGACTGGACGCAAATCTATAACACGACGCTCGGCGCGGCCTCGCTCAACCCGGAGCGGCTGGTCGCCTCCTGGGAGGTGAATGAGGAAGGCGAGTACACGGTCTCCAGGCCGAGCGCGAACGAGAAGGTGCCGACCGCCGAAGAGGCCGTTGCGGCGGTCGAAAAACTGTTCGGCTTCAGCTTCAAGGAAGACCTTCTGCCCTCGCTCGGCAACGAGGTCGCGGTGAGCGCGCCGCTCAACTCGCTGGTCGGCGGCTCGATGTTCCGAGAACTGGCCGACAAGAAAGAGGAGAAGGACGCGGAGCCGGGCGTGATCGTCATCATCTCGCTCAACAACCCGGACAAGGTTCGCGAGATACTGCCGCGCGTGTTCGTCGCGCTCGGCTTCGCTCCTCTCGGCGCACAGCAGGGCGCGGCGGAGAAGCGGCAGGGCTTTGAAATCCGCACGCTCGGCAGCTTCGGCGGCCTCTCCTACGCCGTCGTCGATAACTTCCTCGTCGTCGGCGAGCAGGTCAAGTCCGTCCGCTACGTCGTTGACGCCTACGCCGCGCGCCGTACGCTGGCCGCCGCCGACTCATACCGCGACTCGACCGCGTGGCAGGCGCAGCAGAAGCTCGCGCAGGTTTACATCTCCGAGTCGGTCATGCGCGCGACCGCCGAGAGAACGAAGAGGGATTCGGGCGGGAGCACAGACGCATTCGTGCGCGGCCTGCTCGCGCAGCTCGACTCGGAGCCGCGGCCCGCCTCTTACGAGGTCACGAACGAGGGCGACGTGCTCGTCCACGAGCTGCACCTGCCGCTCTCGCTCATACGCGTCTACGCCCTCTCCGCGCTGATTACGGTCAAAGACGCGCCCGTCCTCGGCAGCGAGAGGATGACCGTCTTCGCGCTCAACAACATCGCCGACGCCGAGCAGGAGTTCAAGGACGAGAAGAAGAAGGAGCGCTACGGCACGCTCGAAGAACTCTTCGGCGAGAAGCTTCTGGAGCCGGACTTACTCACGCACCTGGAGTACAAGATCGAGCTGAGCGCCGCTGGCGACCACTTCGAGGCCGCGGCCACGCCGAAGAACTACGGCAAGACTGGCCGCCGCTCCTTCTTCGTCAACGAGGACGCGACCGTGCGCGGCGCTGACCACAAGGGCCGGCCCGCCAGCGCCGAAGACCCGCCGGTTAATTAGTGCAGAGTGCAGAGCGCAGAATTAAAACCCGTCTTCAATTCTGCGCTCTGCACTCATCACTCATCACTTATGAAGAGTCTGCAAGAACGCTACGCGCCGCGGAGCGCGTGTTTCGGCTGCGGCCCGGCGAACGAGAAGGGCCTGCGCATCCGCAGCTTCCCCGCCGCCGAAGGCGAAGAGGTTGTCTGCGACTGGCAGCCGGAGCCGCACCACGAGGCTTATCCCGGCATGCTCAACGGCGGCATCGTCGGCGCGCTCCTCGACTGCCACTCAAACTGGACGGCCAGCTATCACCTCATGCGCCGCAACCAGCTCGAACGCCCGCCCTGCACCGTCACCGCCGACTACTCGGTCAAGCTGCTGCGGCCCACGCCGACTGACGGCGTGCTCCACCTGAGCGCGCGCGTCGTCGAGTCCACGGAAGACCGCGCCGTCGTCGAGGCGGAGATAACAGCCAACGGAAAGAGAACCGCCACCTGCCGCGGAACCTTCGTCGCCGTCAAACCCGGCCACCCCGCTTATCACAGGTGGTGAGACTTAGACGGAAATCCTTTTGCACCCTCTGCGACTACTCCAGCATCTTTGCGGTTAAGTGAATTTGACTTAACCACAAAGACGCTAAGCAGGCGCAGAGGGCGCGAAGAATTTTAAGTCGGAAACTAAAGTACGAAGATTTTCGTTGACAGTACGAACGCTTTCGTAGTAAGCTGCCCGCCGACTTCGGGTCGAGAGGTATTTGCGAGATGCCTAAAAAAACTCTGCCGCGTCCGACCGACGCGGAGCTGGAAATCCTGAAGGTGCTCTGGCGGCGCGGCCCTTCGACCGTGCGCGAGGTCTTCGAGACCCTGGGCGAGGCGCGCGGGACGGGCTACACGACCGTCCTCAAGCTGATGCAGATCATGGCGGCGAAGCGTCTGGTCAAGCGCGACGAGGGCGAGCGCGCGCACCGCTATGAGGCGGCGCTCGCCGAAGACGAGACGCAGCGGCGGCTCGTTGGCGAGCTTGTGCAGAAGGCTTTCGACGGCTCGGCCAAAAAACTCGTCCTCCAGGCGCTCTCGTCAAGGCGTGCCACCGCCGACGAGCTGGCCGAGATCAGGCAGATGCTCGACGAGCTGGAAGGGGGGAAGCGTTGACGACACTAAACGAGTCTGTCTCCAGACTGAT
>JALZHC010000356.1:0-1520 GCA_030914105.1 Acidobacteriota bacterium | reverse complement strand
GGCTCCGGTCTTGCCGGAGCCGTCCTGAGCCAGGCGGCAGCCCGCGCGGTCGGGTGGGCGATAGTTCACTCGCTCTGGCAGGGCGCGCTCGTGGCGCTCGCTTTCGCCTGCGTCTCGGCGCTCGCGAGGAACGCGGGCGCGCACGTCCGCTACGCCTGCGCGTGCGTCGCGCTGGCCTCGATGCTCTTGCTGACCATCGCCACGGCCTGCCTCGGCGGCGCTTCCGAGCGCGGCCTGTTCGCGCGCGCGGAAGCCCCGGCGGACTGGTCCTGGACTTACCCTGCGGGCGAGCGCGCGGGCGCGGAGCGCGCGTCGAAGTCCGACGCTTCGAGCGCGACGCGGGCGGAAGAGGATTCGCCCGCCTCGCCCGCCTCGACCCTCGGCGAGTGGGCTGCGCGCCGCCTGTCTTCGCTCGTTCCGTGGTTCGCGCTCTTCTGGCTCGCGGGCGTCTTGCTGCTCACGTCGCGGACGGTCGGCGGCTGGCTCCTGGTGCTGCGTCTGCGGCGGAGCGCGAGGCCGGTCGCCGCAGTCTTCGAGGAGATGCTCGCGCGCGCGGCGTGTCGCGTGCGCGTGTCGCGCGCGGTGCGTCTGTGCCGCTCGGCGCTGGTGGAAGTGCCGACGGTCGTCGGGCACTTGAAGCCGATCATCCTCGTCCCGGCCAGCGTGCTCGTGGGGCTGACGCCGCGGCAACTCGAAGCCGTGCTCGCGCACGAGCTGGCGCACGTCAGGCGCTACGACTATCTCGTCAACCTTTTGCAGACGGCTGCGGAAGTCATCCTCTTCTATCACCCGGCGGCGTGGTGGCTCTCGCGCCGGCTGCGCGTCGAGCGCGAGCACGCGTGCGACGACGCGGCGGTCGAGGCCGTGGCGGGCGACGTGCTCTTGTACGCGCGTGCGCTTGCCGCGCTGGAACAGGCGCGCTCGGCGACGGCTCGCCCGCCCGCGCTCGCCTTAGCAGCAGACGGAGGTTCACTCATGAAACGTATCCGAAGACTCGTCAGACTCAATCAGAAATCGGACGGACTCGATCACCATCTCAACCCCGAACGGCGCGCACGCACGCGCTCGCCGCTCTTCGCCGCCGCGCTGCTCGCCGTGCTCTGCTGCGGCGCGTTGGCCTTCGCGCGCGCGCTCGTCCCGGCCGGGGCCGGCCTCGCGCTCGCGAGCGACCCTTCACACGCGTCGGCCCCGCGCCGACAGGTGGCCGTCACCTTCGTCACCTTCCCGGCCAACAACATCTACGACGACGGGCAGCTCGTGAACAAGACGCGCAAGCTCATGCGCTCGCTCGCGGCCAACGACATCCACGCCGTCGCCTTCGTCAACGAGGGGCGGCTCTACAAAGATGACGGCACGCTCAACGAGACGCGCGTCGGGCTTCTGCGCGAGTGGCTCGACGCCGGCCACGAACTCGGCAATGAGACGGCACACCACACGAGCCTCTACAGCTCCTCGGTCGAAGAGTTCGAGCAGGACGTGATCGGCGGTGAGCAGGTCATGTCGAAGCTTCTGGCCGCGCG
>JALZHC010000920.1 GCA_030914105.1 Acidobacteriota bacterium | reverse complement strand
CACGTCGAGGGGCAGTCGAACATCCCAACGCACACGAACTTCATCGCCGCGTCGAACCACGCCTCGCACCTCGACATCGGCCTCATTAAGTACGCCCTCGGCGAGTACGGGCGCGACATGGTTGCGCTCGCAGCCGCCGACTACTTCTTCGACAACCGCTACAAGCGCGCCTATATGAACAACTTCACGAACCTCGTCCCCATCGAGCGTTCGGGAAGCCTCCGGCAGTCGCTCCGCCACGCGCGCTCTTTCCTGGAGCGAGGCTACACGGCGGTTATCTTCCCCGAAGGCACGCGCTCGATGACGGGCGAGATGGCCGAGTTCAAGTCCGGCTTCGCCTACCTCGCACTGAACACGCGCACAGGGATTTTGCCCGTCTACATCTGGGGCACGTATGAGGCATTCCCGAAGGGGTCGAAGGTTCTGAAAGGGCGCGATGTCGGCGCGCGCATCGGTCGCTTCCTCACCGCCGAAGAACTCGAAGAGCTGACGCGCGGCATGCCGCGCACGGAAGCCTACCGACTCGTCGCCGCGCTCGTCCGCCACGAGATCGAGAACCTGCGCGACGGCACGCGCCACGCCTTCGACGCCACATCCTTGCGCCGCCGCTGGAAGGCCGAGCGCCACCACAACCACGAAGACGCGCCGGACGAGGGCGAGCTTGCGACGACCGGCGACTGAAAACATAGAGGTCAGAGGTCGGAGGTCAGAGGTCAGTGAAAGCAATTCCCGCTTTGACTACTCAACGTCGTGAGCGCGCAACCACTGACCTCTAACCTCCGACCTCTGACCTCTTTTTTTATGGCAACGAAGAAAAGCACCGCGAAGAAAACTTCAACGAAAAGCGCGGCCAAGGCTAAGAAGTCCGAGGGCGCGTCGAAGGCGGGCGCGCTGGCGAGAAGGCGTCGGCCCTTGACGCTCGTGACGGGCGGGACGGGCTTCCTCGGCTCGCATCTGGTGAGGCTGCTCGTCGCCGAAGGCGTGAAGCCCTTGCGCGTGCTCACAACGTCCGCGCCGGCCTGGCTCGAAGAGCTGGGCGTCGAGGCGTTCGAAGGCTCGATCACTTCGCCGGAGGCGGTCGCGCGCGCGGTCGAGGGCGCGGGCGAGGTCTATCACCTCGCGGGTCGCGTCTCGCGCGAGCCTTCGGACGCGCACGAGATGTACCGCCTGCACGTCGAGGGCACGCGCTTGCTGTGCGAAGCCGCGGCGCGTGCGGGCGTTCGCTCGATTGTGCTGGCCTCGACGAGCGGCACCATCGCCGTGACCGAAGACGGCGAGGTCGTGCCCGACGAGGACTGGCCCACGCCCCTGGAGATCATCTCGCGCTGGCCCTACTACGCGAGCAAGCTTTACCAGGAGCGCGTCGCGCTTGAAAATTTTTCCGGCAAGAACCGCCGGCTCGTCATCATGAATCCGAGTCTGCTGCTCGGCCCAGGCGACGAGCGCCTCAGCTCCACGAAAGTCGTCCTCGACTTTCTCGCGCGCAAAATTCCCACGGTGCCCCGTGGCGGCCTGAGCTTCGTCGACGCGCGCGACGCCGCGCAAGGCTTCTACAGCGCGATGCAGCAGGGCGCGCACGGCGAGCGTTACCTGCTCGGCGCGGCCAACTGGACGTTCGAGAAATTCTTCGGGCGTCTGGAGCGCATCACGAAGGTCTCCGCGCCCTTCGTCTCGCTGCCGTCGAAGCTGGCGGTCGCGGGCGCGCGGGGCTTAAGCTCGCTCTTCCGGCAGTGGAAGCTCGCCCCGCCCGTCGAGCCGACAGAGATCGAGATGGCCGAATACTTCTGGTACCTCGACGCCTCGAAGGCGCGCGCCGAACTCGGCTTCGCGCCGCGCGACCCCGCCGAGACTCTGCTCGATACGGCCAACTACGTCCGCGAGAACTTCCTCGGCGGCGAAGCCTTCCGTAACGCAGGCTGACGAACCAACCTGACCGTTCCTTGTCTTGGAAATTTATTTCGGGCAGCGCACGCGCAGAGCCTTCGGCAGAATCTCGAAGGTCGCGGGCAAGCGTCCGGCCAGCTCGCCGTCAATCTCCAGCTTCACTTCTTCGCTGCCTGTGGGCCGCGCCGTAACGAGTCGCGCGCGCGCGTGTTGAACCTGCCGCATGCCGAGGTGCGTGCCGAGGTAGACGCGGTAGG
>JALZHC010000355.1 GCA_030914105.1 Acidobacteriota bacterium | reverse complement strand
GGCGAGGACTGCGGCTCGCGGGCCGAACAGCCCGCGCGCGAAGAGGAAGACGAGGAAGCCGAGCGCGCACGTGAGCGCGATCATCGGCACTCGCGCCCAGAAAGAGATCGAGTCGAAGAGCGCGGGGTTTAACTCCCAGAAGCTCTCCTGATAGGCCCACTTCGCGTCGGGCGAGTAGGGCGGCGCGCCTATCCGTTCGGGCCGTATCTCGTCCGGCTGGATGAAGAGCAGGGGGGCGGCGACCAGGATTTTGACGAGCGGCGGGTGTTCGTTGACGAGTTGGAAGTTGGCATCGGCGAGGTGGTAGTATGCGGCGGGAATCAACACGATCTCGTCGGCGGTGATGCTCTTGCGCGCGACGACGGCGAGCATCTGCACAGACGCGAAGGCGAGCAGCGCCGCGCACACCATCTCGGCCCGACGCGCGACGGCCCAGCGCCGCGCCGCCGCCGCGACAGCGCGAGGCTCGAAGACCAGACAAGCGCCTCCCGCCGGTTCACGCCCCTGATTCAATGACTCGTCCATACGTCTCTCGCCTGCGGATACGTCCCGACGTGCTGGCCGCACTCGCCGTCGCACTCGCGCCGCTCGCCTACTTCTACCCGGCGACGGCGGGCCGGCTCGTCATCTCGCCCGACGACGGCGTCATCTTCAACATCCCTTTGCGCGAGGCCGCCGCACGCATCCTGCTGTCGGGAAGCCTCCCGCTCTGGAACCCATACGTCTTCTGCGGCATGCCTCTGCACGCGGCGGCGCAGGGCGGCCTACTCTTCCCGCTCAACTGGTTCTACCTCGCCTTCTCGACGCCCGTCGCGACTAACCTGATGATGCTCTCGACCTACGCCGCCGCCGGGATAGGCGCATACTTTTACGCGCGCCGCAGCGGGTCGAGCGTGGCCGGGTCGCTGGTGACGGGACTGGTCTGGCAGTTCAGCGCCTTCATGGTCTGCCAGATCGGCCACACGAACGTCGCGCAGACCGGCGCGTGCCTGCCGTGGATTCTGTGGGCCGTCGAGGGCTACGGCGCGACGGGGAGCCGTCGGCGCGGCCTTCTGCTGGCCGCGCTCGTCGCGCTCCAGTCGTTCGCGGGCCACCAGCAGACGTTCGCTTACACACTTCTGCTCGTCTGCATGTACACGCTCGTTCTGGCGCGCAACGAAGCCGAGGCGCGCGGCCGATACCTCCGCGCGCTCGCGCTCGTCGCCGCGGGCGTGCTGCTCTCCGCGGTGCAAATCGTACCGACCTTCGAGTTGCTGCGCAACAGCCCGCGCGTCGCGGCCAGCTACGGCTTCTTCACTTCGTTCTCGATGCCGCGCCGCTTCCTGCTCACGGTCTTCGCGCCGTTCCTTTCGGGCGGCGGCGACGGCAGACTCTTCCGCGCGCCTTACGTCGGCCCGGCCTTCTTCGGCGAGTACGTCGCTTACGTCGGCGTCGTGGCACTCATGCTCGCGGCGCTGGCCTTCGTCATCAAGCCCGACGTGCGCACGCGCTTCTGGGTTTTCGCGGCGGTCGTCGCGCTCGCGCTCGCGCTCGGCGGCAACGCGCCGCTCGGGCTCAATCATTTGATCTACTACGTGCCGGTCTTGAACCTCTTCCGCGTGCCCGCGCGTCATTTGATGGAGGCGGAGTTTGCGCTCGCGGTGCTCGCCGGACGCGGGCTGACGGCAGTTGCCGCAAGGCGCGGCGAGCCGAAGACGGTCAGGCGCGCGCTCTCGGTCGGCGCGTGCGTCCTTCTTTTGACGTGCCTCGCGGTGACTGTGGGGCGGCCCGGAGATTTCCGGCTCGGTCGGGTGGCCGAGGTCGGCGTGATGCGCGCGCCGGAGCTTTTCCTGCCGGTCGCGTTCGCCGCCGCCGGCGCGTGGGCCGTGTGGGCGTTCGCGCGCGGGCGTCGGCGCGGGGCGGTCGTGCTGCTCGTCGCGCTCATCGCGCTGGACTCGGTTGTGTGGGGGCAGTCGAGCGGCTGGCGCGTCGGCTGCCCGCAGTTCGACTCCGACCTCTGGGGCGAGCCGCCGACTGTTCGTTACCTGCGCGAGCTTGAGTCGCAGAAACACGCAGGCGGCGACGCGCAGCAGGGAAGCGCAGGCGTTGACGGCGTGGGCGCGACGCAGGGGCGAGCAGGCGTTGACGGGAGCGCGGCGCAGACGGGCGGCGAGCCTTACCGCATCCTGACCGAAGACCAGCCCTTCGACCCTTCGCTGCCCGTGCCGCCGAACACGCCGGGCGGTCGTTGGGTTCCGGAGCTTCAACCGGACATTTATGAGATGTACGGCGTCGAAAACGCCGCCGGGTACGACGGCTTCGGCCTGTCGCGCTACAGTCGGCTGGCCGGCGACATGAAGGTCTGGGGCGAACTCACAGACCCGGAGCGGACGCTGCGCGGCACGAGCCGCGAGCTTGACCTGCTCAACGTGCGCTACCTCCTGACGAGGCCGATTGCGGGAGCCGCCGACGCCGCGTCGAACTCAACCAACGCTGCGTCGAACTCAACCAACGCTGCGTCGAACTCGACAACAAACAACGCCGCGTCGTCTCCGACTTCGTCCAACGTTGGGGTTGACTTCCCCGCGGCCAGCGAGGAGTTCGGCGGGCGGCGCTTCGCGGCGGAAGACCTGGGGCTGCCGGCCCTCGACGCGGGAGCGCGCCTGTCGTTCGTCGTGCCGCCCGTGGAGGCCGACGGCGTCGCGCTGCTGACGAACCTCTCCTGGTCTGTTAACGTTCCGGACGGCGCGGCAGTCGCGCGCGTGCGCCTGTTCGCGGAGGGCGGCAGGAGCTTCGACTTCGACCTGCGAGCGGGCGAGCACACCTCCGACTGGGCCTACGACCGCGCAGACCTTCGCGCGCGAGTCAGGCACAAGCGCGCGCCGCTGGCGACGAGCTACGAGGTCGAGGACGCGCGCGGGCGCTACGAGGCGCACACCTACGTCTCCTCCTTCAGGCTGCCGTCGCGCGCCGTCGTCACGGGCGGCGAGATCGAGGTCGCGCGACTCGCGCGCGCGCCCGACCTGACGCTCGGCGTGACGCGCGTCTCGCTCTTTGAAGAGGCGAACGGCAAGTCGTACCCCTTGCGGCGCGAGTGGATGAGCAAGCAGTCGGCTCAGCCGGAGCCTCAGCCGAAGCAGGAGGGGCAGACGACTTCGCCGCCGGGGCCGACGGCTTCCGCCCAGGCGACGCCGACGACGCAGACGCTTGCGACGCCGGGGCAGTCGCCCCCGCGGCTGCTGACGGGCGAGCAGTTGGCGTCGAAGAGGTGGCGTCGGCTCGCGCAGTTGAGCGACGTGGCGGTCTTCGAGAACACGCGCGCGCTGCCACGCGTGTGGCTCGCTTCCGACGCGCGCGTTCTCCCGGAAGAGGAGATGCTCAGCGTGATACGCACGGGCCGCCTGCCCGAAGGCGGCGCGTGGGAGCCTCTGCGGACGGCGCTCGTCGAAGCGCCGCTCGACTTCCGCGGGGACGCCGACGGCGACCCTTCGGCGCGCGCGTCGTTCGTGCGGAGAGAGCCGAACCGCGTCGAGGTGAAGACCGCTTCAGACGCGCCCACGATCCTTGTGCTGAGCGAGAACCACTATCCGGGTTGGCGCACATACGTCGACGGACGGGCGGCTGAAACGCTGCGCGTTGACTACGGCCTGCGCGGGGTCGTCGTCGCCGCGGGCGAGCACCGAGTGGAGTTCGTCTACAGGCCGAAGTCGGTGCTGATCGGTCTCGCCGTCTCGCTCGTCACGCTCGCGTTGCTCCTGCTCTGGTCTTCGAGCGCCGCGAGCGTGTGGCTCGCACGCAGGCTCCGGTCGGCGCGGGGCCGGAGTGAAGAATAACGAGGAGGGAGTCGCGTTCGGCGTGGGAGTTTGATTGGCGCGGGCCGCCGCGGCGTTAACAGACGTGAAAGAAGAAGAGACGAGAGTGGGTGACGCGGGTGAAGCAGCGGGGCGGGGCGTTCTGTTCGAGCAGCCGCGCTACGTTGATAAGCTCGAAGACTGCTACTTCTATCACACGATGGACGTGCCCGGCTTCGGCTTGATGCGCGGCCACTGGGATTTGCGCGGGCGCTTCGAAGACTACGTCGGCGGCGTCTCTGTGGCCGGCAAGAGCGTGCTCGACGTGGGCGCGGCCACGGGCTTTCTGAGCTTCGAGGCCGAGCGCCTCGGCGCGTCGCGCGTCGTCTCCTTCGACATGAGCGACGTGCGGCAGCAGGCGTTCGTCCCCTTCAAGGGAAAGCTCTACTACGAGGACTACGAGAGCTGGGTCTACTACCACACGCTGACCGTCGAGAAGTGGAAGAACGCATACTGGCTCTGCCACCGCCTGCTCGGCTCGAAGGCCGAAGTCTGCTACGGCGACATCTACGCGCTGCCCGCAGAGCTGGGCCGATTCGACGTGGCGATTGTCGGCGCAGTGCTCGAACACCTGAGCGACCAGGTGACGGCGCTCGGCTCGATTGCGCGACTGACGCGCGAGACGCTGGTTCTGGTCACGCCGCTCATCCACACCGACGAACGCGTCGCACGCTTCGAGCCGAGGGCGGAGCGTCCCGAACAGGACTTCACCTGGTGGACTTACTCGGTCGGACTCTACCGAGAGGTGCTCGCCATCCTCGGCTTCCGCGTAGAGAGGATCGTCTACTCGAACTACTATCACGAGTACGAGGGGCGCTTCGAGCAGAGGCCGACGGTCGTCGCCGTCCGCGAGTGAACTTAGGTACAGCACCGCGGGGCTGTAAAAAGCGAGGGGCGTCACCTGTGAGTGACGCCCCTTCGAGCTTTCGCCGAACCTGAAGGCCGCGCTCAGAACCTCGCCCTGTATTCAAAGGACGAGATGAAGGCCTTGACCATCTCGGCGCGTGCGAAGTCGCCGTGGAACTGGTCGAGCTTCGAGAGCCAGAAGCTGTAGCCGCTGTAGTCCGAGTCCGGCAGGTCGTTCGGGTTGCGCTTCAGGTAGCCGAAGTATTGCATCAGCACGAAGGCGCGGTTCTTCTCCTGCGCCGAGAAGGCCGGGTTCTCGGCCACCGAGCGCAGAACCTGCGCGCGCTTCGCCGTGTCGTTGGAGGAGGCCGAAGG
>JALZHC010000354.1 GCA_030914105.1 Acidobacteriota bacterium | reverse complement strand
CGGCGCAGACCCGACCGCCCCGGACATACACCTCGGCCACACCGTCGTCATCCGCAAGCTCCGCCACTTTCAGGAACTCGGCCACACGGTCATCTTCCTCATCGGCGACTTCACGGGCCTCATCGGCGACCCTTCGGGCAAGTCTGCCACCCGCCCACAGCTCACGCGCGAGGAGATAGGCGCCAACGCCGAGACCTACAAAAAACAGATCTTCAAGCTGCTCGACCCCGACCGCACCGAAATCCGTTTCAACTCCGAGTGGATGGACAAACTCGGCTCCGACGGCTTCATCCGCCTCGCCTCGCACGTCACGGTCAAACAAATCTTAGAGCGCGACGACTTCCAGAAGCGTCTCGCGGAAGAGCGCCCCGTCGCGCTCCACGAGCTGCTCTACCCGCTCACGCAAGCCTACGACTCGGTCGCGCTTGAGGCGGACGTGGAACTCGGCGGCACCGACCAGAAGTTCAACCTCCTGATGGGCCGCAACCTGCAACGCGAGTACGGACAAGAGCCGCAGGTCGTCCTCACCACGCCGCTCCTCGAAGGTACCGACGGCGTGGAGAAGATGTCGAAGTCGCTCGGCAACTTCATCGGCATCGACGAGCCGCCGCGCGAGATGTTCGGCAAGATCATGTCCGTCTCCGACGAACTGATGTGGCGCTACTACGAATTTCTGACCGACCTGACCGTCGGCGAGATAGCTGACCTGCGCGCGTCCGCGGAGCGCGGCGAAGTCAACCCGCGCGACATCAAAGTCGGACTAGCCAAGCACATCATCACAGACTTCCACTCGAAGGCCGCGGCGGACGCCGCCGAGGAGCAGTTCAATCGCGTTTTCAAGCGCGGGGAACTTCCAGAAGAAATCGAAGAACGTACTGTTGACTCAGGAAATTGGGATATACCGAAGCTTCTTGTGCATGTGGGCCTTGCAGCCTCGAAAGCCGAAGCGCGCCGCCTAATAGAGCAAGGAGGAGTTTATATAGACGGCCAGCGGGTAAGGTTAGCCAACACTTTTCTTATACTGCCACCGGGCGAGCCGTCATACGACATCAAGGTGGGCAAGCGACGATTCTTGCGCGTGCGCGGTAAATAAGAGCGAATACTATGATGAAGCATCGTAGTCAGGCGATGAGGTTTGCGGTCTGCGTCAGCACGGACGACCCAGACCTTCTGACCCCGCGCATGATTTATCAGGTACTCCCCGACGAGAGCGCGGCGCGGTCTGAATACGTCCGCGTGATTGATAACGAGGGCGAGGATTATCTGTATCCGGCCAAGTATTTCGTCCTCGTCGAGCTGCCGCGCGCCGTCGAGCGCGCAATCCTGCGCGCGTCATAGGTCGGTCTAGGTTAAGCCTCACGAAAGGTGATTAAGAGATGTCGGAACAGAACAAGGCTTTCATCCGCCGCTGGTTCGAGGAGGTCTGGAACAAGGGGCGGGAGGAGGCGATTGACGAGATGTTCGCCGAGGAGGGCGTGGCGAACGGGCTGGTTGACGAGTCGGGTCAGCCTCTGCGCGGGCCGGCGGGGTTCAAGCCGTTCTTCCGCAAGTTTCGCGAGGCGTTCCCGGAAATCGAGGTCGTCGTGGAGGACGCGATTGCCGAGGGCGACCGGGTAGCGGCGCGCTGCACCGTGCGCGGTCGCCACCGCGGCGACTCGCTCGGCTTTGCGGCCACCGAGCAGCCGGTCGAGTTCACCGGCATGACCATCGTGCGCATACGTCACGGCAAGATCGTCGAGGCTTGGAACAACTTCGACTTCATGACGATGTTCCAGCAGCTCGGCGCGCTCCAGACAGTTGCGCCGGAGCCGCCCGAACCTTCCGCCGGTTGACGAGGATGAGTCCTTCGTGACCTCCGTCGTGACCTCTGTGACCTCTGTGACCTCTGTGACCTCTGTGGTTAATAATGTCTTTCTTAACCACAGAGGCCACGACGGATTTCACGGAGGTCACGAAGGTTTGAGTTAAAGCTCTCACCTCTGTTCGTCCGCGTTTGAATGTATGTCGGCAGCCGTCCCCACAGACGAGACCTTAATCATCGAGACGCCGGAGCGCGTGCCGCTGCACTTCGCGCTCGCGTCTATCGGCAATCGTTTTTTGGCCTGCGCCTTCGACCACTTCCTTCAGGTCATCGTCATCATCGCGGCCTTCCTTCTGTTCGCATGGGCAGGCGAGGGCGCGGGTCTGTTCGAGCGTGTGAAGGACGCGCCGAAGTGGGTTCTGGCCCTCCTCATCATCCTTCTGTTCCTCGTCTGGTCTGGCTACTTCGCGCTCTTCGAGTGGGCCTGGAACGGGCAGACGCCGGGCAAGCGCTGGCTCCGCCTGCGCGTGATCCGAGAGGACGGGCGGCCCGTCACCTTCTGGGAGGCGGCGGCGCGAAACCTCGTCCGCATCTTCGACATGGAGCCGTTCCCCTTCTACTCCATCGGCCTCATCTCGGTCTTCATCAGCAGCCGCGACCAGAGAATCGGCGACATGGTTGCGGGCACGGTGGTCGTGCGCGAGCGCGAGGCGCAGGCCCCGACCTTCAACGAGGTCTTCTCCGCGCCGACCTCGGACGTGGCGCTGCGACGCTCCTTTAAGCCCGTGCCGTTCACGGCGAGCCTTCAGGCGCTCAGCGAAGCCGAGATCGAAGTGGTCGAGGCGTTCCTGCGACGGCGCTGGGATTTGGAGGACGCGCCGCGGCAGTGGATGGCCTGGCGCGTCGCCACGCCCATCCTGCACAAGCTCCGCCCCGCTTTCGACCCCTCAGAGTTCACCTACGAAGGCTTCCTCGAAGAGCTGCTCCACCGCTACCGCGCCACACACCGCTTCACGGACTGAACAGACAAAGCAGTGACGGATGACAAGTGACGGGTGACGAGTTAAAGCGGCTTGCCTTAACTCGTCACCCGTCAGTCGTCACCCGTCACTGCTTTGTTACCGTCTTTACTTCTTCCACTTCGGCGGGAAGAACGTGCCGGCCTTCTCCGGCTCGAGCTTGACGCCGAGGAGCGAGGCCGCCTGCGAGAGGACGGGGTCGCGGTCCGCGGCGATGTCCGCCGCGCCCGGCAGCGCCAACTGGTCGGGCACGACGCCCGTGTGCTCAAGGCTCTTGCCGTCGGTCATCAGCATGTCGGCGTCCGTGACGCTCGCGCCGAAGAAGGCGACCACGTCGATGCCCGACTGGTGCGGGTAGAACTTGGCGCGCATGACCGCTCCGGCTGTTCGGTCGCCGATGACCGTGCCGCGCTTCTCCAGTTGGACGACGCGCGCGAACAGTTCCGCCGCCGAGGCCGACTGGCTGTCCACCAGCACGACGAGGTCGCCCTTAAAGATATTGCCGCTGCCGCGCGTCTTCGCCACCAGCTCCTTGGTCTCTTTGCGCCTGTGGATGTCGCCGACCTTCACGTCGTGGTCGAAGATGTTGCCGAGCATCCGCAGCAGTGTCTGCTCGGAGCCGCCGCCGTTGCCGCGCAGGTCGAGGACGAGAGACTTGTGCTTGCGCGCCTTCGACATCAGGTCGTCCACCTCGCCGTCGCTCAGGGCGAACTCCGACATCTTCCAGACGAGCAGGTCGTCGCCGACCTCGACCTGGCGACTGCTCGTCCGGCGGTCGTGCTCGGCGTCGTCCTCGTCGCGTAGGAACTCGTTGAGGTCGCTGCCGCCCGCCAGGTCTTTGACCTTCTTGCCCGGCGTGATCTTCGTCATCACGTCGAACTCGCGCCGCTGCCCGTCGGGCTTGTTGACGAGCATGTGAACGCCCGGCTGCGGCCTCAGCGCGTTGTACATGTAGAGCAGCTTCCACTGGTTCTCGCGCGTCGGCCCGTAGCCGTCGAGCGCGTAGAGTTCGTCGCCGGGCTGGAGGCCCTTCTTCTCAGCGTCGCTGCCCGGCTTGACGGCGGTGACGAGGCACTTGTCGCCGACCATCTGGACGCGCCAGCCGTATTCGTAGCGCGTCGAGCGCTCGGGCGGGATGAAGAAGAGGTGCGAGTCGTCGAAATCAACGAGCGCCTGCGCGATGATGCCGAACATCTGGCCGACGGAGGTGGCCTGCTTGAGCTTCTCGTCAGCCGCCTTGAAGTGGGCGTCGAGGTCTATGCCGCGGAAGGTTGGGTCGTAGTAATTCTTCTTGATGTCCTCCTTGATCATTTGGAGCATGTCGTGACCGCGACCGCGGTCGAAGCTGTTCAGGTTCTGCTGCGCGCGCGCGGGGCGGGAAGCCGCGAGGGGGAAAAGTAGGGCCGCCAGGAGTGCGGAGGTCACGAAGGCCGTGGGGCGGGGGAAGCGTGCTTTAGTTCTCATTAGCGAAGAGGCTCCTTTGGGGCGTTGGCCGAAGAGTTTCGGGCGAAAGTTGTGGCGGTCGCTTGAGGGCCGCCGTGGCGGAAGGAAAGACTAACACCCGCAGGCCGCGCCGTAAAGGCTTTTTCTCGGGCGAAATTGACGCTGCACCGCTTCACGGACTGAAGCGTAGTTACTTGCCGCGACGCCTCACCCCTTCATGTTTCTTCGCGCTCGGAAGCCGGGCGGGCAGGTCTAGCTCGTCGTCAATCAGGACTTCGACGTAGACGTTCGCAAGGCGGGCGTACTCCAGAAGAATCACCAGCGGCGGCTCGTTCTTGTCCAATTCGTATTTCGAGATGGCGTGGTACTCGATGAGGTCTTCAACTCCCAAACGCCTGTGCATCTCGGTCTGAGAGAGTCCGAGAGCATTCCGAATCTGTAAGAGCTTCTCGGCCAAGCGTGACGGCCTCGGACGCGCGTGCCCCATCAGGAATTCCCTCCTGACGGGACTGACATTGCGTCCTGGGCCTTGCTTCTATGGTTAACAAACCATAGAATGCAGTTGTGCGACCGACTCGCCGTGAGTATGAACCTCTCATGCTCAACGGCGATGCTCAACACTCCTTTGAGGGTGAGCCGCGCTTCCGCATCAGACCCGTTGCCTTATTTTCAAAGACTAGACCGCGCGGAATATATCACATGGGCATTCTGGTTGTTGACTAGCTGCTGGCACGTCTCATTGGGGAAAGACTGTGCCGCCGCCCCGGTTTGGCCGGGGCGAGTGAGGC
>JALZHC010000919.1 GCA_030914105.1 Acidobacteriota bacterium | reverse complement strand
CGGCAAACGAAAGGTTCTCGACCGGCACGGAGAGCTTTTCGGCGACGGCGATGGTCAACAACTCGCGCGCTCGCTCGGCGGCTTGAATGGCGGCGTTGCCGGTCATCAAGGTGACGCGGCTCGAATAGCTGCCGAGGTCTACGGGCGTGAGGTCTGTGTCGGCGGTGACGACGCGTATGTCGAAGGGGTCGATGCCGAGGACTTCGGCGACGACGTAGGCGAGGACGGAGTCTGACCCCTGGCCGATGTCGGTCGAGCCGCACTGGACACAGACGCCGCCCTGCCGGTCGAGGCGTAGCTGCACGCCGGAGTGCGGCATGTTGTTCCAGTAGATCGGCAGGCCCGCGCCGCAGATGTAAGAGCTGCACGCGAGGCCGAGGCCGCGCCCTTCGGGGAGCTTTCGACGCGCTCTGTCCCAGCCTGAGAACCTGTTCTTCCAGTCCGAGCCTTCAACCACTTTCTCGATGCAGCGCCCCAGACCCATCGAGCCGACGCGAAGATAGTTGGCCGTCACGGTGTAAGGCTTGACCAGATGTTTGAGGCGCATCTCTGCCGGGTCGAGGCCGAGCTGCTCGGCGACTTTGTCAATCTGTATTTCGAGTCCGAAGCGCGGCTGCGGGGTTCCGTGCCCGCGCTTCGGGCCGCAGGGCGGCTTGTTTGTGAAGGCGCGCAGGCCCCGAAAGCGGTAGCGCGGGACTTCATAGGTGACGGTCTGCAAAGCGCCCGTGTAGAAGGTCGAGGCCACGCCGTAGGAGCCGTAGGCGCCGCCGTCGAGGAAGGATTGAAAGTCGAGCGCGGTGATCGAGCCGTCGGCACGGACGCCGATGCGGCTCTTCATCAGAACGGGGTGGCGACCGCGGTGGCAGTAGAAGACCTCCTCGCGCGTGAGCGTGACCTTGACGGGGCGGCGCGTGCGGCGCGCGAGTTCCGCGACGACGATCTCGTGATTGAAGGGGTCGCTCTTGCCGCCAAAACCCCCGCCGTTGGGCGTGGCGATGACGCGGATGTGGGCGGCGGGCATCTCCAGAGTTTTGGCGAGCGCGCGGTGGACATAGTGCGGCGTCTGCGTGGAAGACCAGAGCGTGAGCTTATTGTCCGCGTCGAAGTGGCCCACGGCCGCGTGCTGCTCCATCGGCAGGTGCGTGTTGCCCTCGTAGAAGAAAACATCTTCGCGGATGAGGTCGGCCTCGGCGAAGCCCTCTTCGAGGTCGCCGAACTCAAGGTTGACTAGCTTGTGTATGTTTCCGTGGTCGCCGTAATCGTGTATGCGCGGCTCGGCGACTTCGACCGCCTCTTCGATTGAGGCGATGGTCGGGAGAGGCTCGTACTCGACCTCGATGAGGTTCATCGCGTCGAAGGCCGTGTCTTCGTCAATCGCTGCGACCGCGGCGACGGGGTCGCCGATGAAGCGAACCTTGTCGGTGCAGAGCGGGTGCTCGTCCTGGCTGACGGGGAGGATGCCGTAAGGGACGGGCAAATCTTTTCCGGTGATGACGGCATGGACGCCTTCGACCGCCTCGGCCTTCGACGTGTCTATTGATTTAATGAGCGCGTGCGGGACGTGCGAGCGCAGAATTTTGCAGTAGAGCATCCGCGGCAGGCTGATGTCGTCGGCGAAACGCGTCTCGCCCACGCACTTCGAGCGCGCGTCAACCTTGCGGAAGGGCTTGCCGACTACTTTCAAATCCTTCCTGACCTGAACGTCCGCGCCGCCCGTCTTCACGTCGTCGTTAAGAGCAACGTCTGCGCCCGTCTTCGCGCCGTCGCCGACGGCTTTAACTTCGTCGCCGCCGGCTCGGTTAACCTTCAGGCCCTCGGCAAGCTCGACGCCGCGAGCGCCGCTCTCCGCGCTTCGCTTATTCGTAGCCATAGATGCTCTCTTCGGGAAGCTCGGCCTCTTCGCCACGCAGGCGCGCGGCGGCCAGCTCGACCGCCTCGTAGATTTTGACGTAGCCGGTGCAGCGGCAGAGATTGCCGCTCAAGGCCTCTTTGATCTCTTCGCGCGTGGGGCGCGGGTTCTGCGCGAGCAGCTCTTTGGCGACGAGGAGGAAGCCGGGCGTGCAGTAGCCGCATTGGGCCGCGCCCGTGTCGGCAAAGGTCTCCTGCAAGGGGTGGAGGCCCGCTTCGGTCGCGAGGCCCTCGAC
>JALZHC010000037.1 GCA_030914105.1 Acidobacteriota bacterium | reverse complement strand
CATCCTCGGACTCGACGGCGCGGGCGAAGGCATTGACTTTCGCGCGCTGCTCAAGGGCACGCCGGAGCTTGCGGAGATGGTCGGGCGCTGCCTGCAAACGGGGGAGCTTTACAGGCGCGAGGAGGTCTCGGCGCGCGTCGCCGGAGACAGGACGAGACGGCTCGGCGTGACGGTCGCGCCGATTGAGCCGACGAACGCGGGCGACGAACGCGAGGTCGAAGGCGAGCGGGGCGGCGCGCGCGGCGTGCTCTGCATGCTCACGGATATCACCGAAGTCGCAGAGCTGCGCGAGGCGCTCGCGCGCAAGCGCAACCTGGAGAGCCTCGGCGAGATGTCGGCGGGACTCGCGCACGAGTTCAAGAACGCTCTGGCGACGCTGCACGGCTACGCGCAGCTCTTGCAGAACGCGCGACTCGACGAGGCGGCGCGTGCGTCGGCGACCGCGGCGCTGCTGCAAGAGGTGCGCGGCCTCTCCGAGATGGTCACATCCTTCCTCAACTTCGCGCGCCCGAAGCCGCCGGACTTCGGCGACGTGTCGCTCAGGCCCCTCGTCGAACAGTGCGCCGCAGACCTCCGCGCGCTCTACGCCGAACGCCGCGCCACTCTCTCCGTCGAAGGCGACTTCGCAGACGTTCACGCCGACGAGCGGATGCTCCGCCAGGCTCTGCTCAACCTCCTGCGCAATGCCGCCGAAGCCATCCCCGAAGATAGTCAGGAGCGCCGCGTCACGGCGCGCGGCTCGCGCGAGCGCGACGCCGGAGGGCGCGTGTGGGCGCGCGTCGAGATCGAAGACACCGGCGCGGGGATTGCCGAAACCGACTTGCAGCGCATCTTCATCCCCTTCTTCACGACCAAGTCGAAGGGCCACGGCATCGGCCTCGCACTCGCCCACAGAGTTGCGACGGAACACGGCGGCACGCTCTCGGCCTCCAACTCGCACGACGGCGGCGCGCTCTTCACGCTCCGCCTCCCGGCGTGAACAGTACTGCGAACGGTAGTGAGCGGGTGCGCCCTCCTGGAGAGGCGTCTGTCCCGGAGCTACGACCCACTCGCTAACGCTCACGGTACTGTTTCGCGCACACGGTGGGTGCGTTCGTGCCGCCGATAATCCTGCTCTACTTCACGTGAACCCGCTTGAAGCCGAAGCCGATGACGCGCGCGGGAAGGTCGCGCAGGACGGGGAGGCGCAGGAGGAGACGGAAGGCGAGCGGGAGTTTGAATGAGCGGTTCGGGTCGAGCGCGCCGGCGATGAGTCGTTTTTGAATCTGCGTCTGGAGCGTCTGGATGAGTCGCGTCGGCCATTCGCGCTGGCGTTGAACCTCGGCGAGGTCGGCTTCGGTCAGCGTCCCTGCCTGGAGCGGTTCGGCCAGAACGTTGGCGGCGACGACAGCATCCTGAATCGCATAGTTGATGCCGACGCCGCCGACGGGCGACATGACGTGTGCGGCATCGCCGATGAGGAGCAGGCCGGGCTTGTGCCAGCGACGGACGCGGCTCGACTCGACCGAGAGCATCGAGACCTGTTTCCAGTCCTTCAACTCGTCGAAGCGCGCGGCGAACTGCGGCAGAATGCCGGCGAGCGCTTTGCGCAATACTTCGAGTCCGGCGGCGCGAACCTGACTATAACTGCCCTTGAGGATGACGTAGGCCGCCTGCCACTGATGCCCGCGGTCGAGCATGACGAGGCCGTGGCCGCCGCCGAAGAATGCGACGCCGCCTTCGGGGTCGCCGGTCGCGCGCGGGATTCGGAACCAGAGGATGTCCATCGGCGGTGAGGTCTTTTGCAGTTCGAAGCCGCCGAGATGTCGGACGCGCGAGCCGCGCCCGTCGGCCCCGACCGTGAGCGTCGCGCGCAGCTCGCGCTCGCCCTCGCGGTCTTCATACCTGACGCCGCGCACGACCCCGCCCTCTTCTATTAGCCCTTCGACGCGCGCGCCCATCCTCAGCTCGAACGAAGGGAAAGCGCGCGCCTCTTCGACGACGAAGGCGAGGAACTCTTTCTGCGGGAGCATCATGATGTATGGGAAGCGTGTCTTCAGGCGGCGGAAGTCCGCGAGCTGGAAGCTGCCCTCGCCGGTCATGAAGGTGCCCGTATGGATTTTCGAGTGGCGAAACTCGTGCAGGCGTTCGGCGAGTCCGAGTTCGTCCAACAGTTCGAGCACGGAAGGGTGGAGCGTGTCGCCGCGGAAGTCTCGGTCGAAGTCCTCGTGTGCTTCGAGTAGGACGACGGGCACTCCTTTGCGCGCGAGCAGCAGCGACAGCATCACGCCCGCAGGCCCGCCGCCCACGACGCAGCAGGCCGTCTCAGTCGTCCGACGGGCTTCGCCCTTCCGATCTTGTGCCTCTGTGCCGGTCTGGTTCATAAGCTCCACTCCACTCCGGGAAGCGCGCGGCGCGCCCGCCGCCTCGAATAGAAAGAGCGCGAGTTGAAAAGAGCGCGAGTCGAAAAGCGTCTTCAGTCGTCCTCGACCTTTAAAGCTTGCGGGAAGTATTCGCGCCAGCGGCGCTCGACGAGGTCTGCGATGTCTGGCCGGACGATGAGCTCTTCCGGGTAGCCGGGCTTCATGCGCGCGTCGATGACGAGGGGCGCGGTGTAGGTGATGTGTTGGCGGCGCACGTTTGTTTCCGCCGCGTGGATGTCTGCGGCAGGCTCGAAGCGCGTCCAGGTCGCCCAGAGGAAGTCGGGCGCGGAGTGTGCGACGCGCGCGTCGTCGTGGAGGACGATGAGCGGCCAGTCGGCGAATGCCGGCTCGCGCGCGAGGCGTGCGGCCTGCTCGCGGTCTTCGTCGAAAGACGCGCCTTCGACGACGAGGCAGCCCGCGCAGAAGACTTCGGCGCGCTTGACGCCCGCGGGCAATGCGGCGTGGAACTCGCGCGGCAGCTCGCGCACCGGCTGGCCGAGGCCAAGCATGACGGCCTTGCTGCCGCGGTTGACGGTGCCGCTCGTGTAGTCGAGCGTATCCATCGAGAGTTCGGAGAAGATGAAGAGGTCGCTTTCGGGGCGCAGACGCGCCAGCACGTGCTCGAAGAGTTTCCTGAAGTCGCGCAAGTCCTGCGGCGTGTCTGTGAGGATGAGAAACTTTGTGAGCGAGAGCTGGCCCTCGCCGAGGATGCGGAAGGCCGAGACGAGCGCCTCGCGCCCGTAGCGCTCGCGCACGACCGCGGCGGCGAGCGAGTGGAAGCCGGTCTCGCCGTAAGTCCAGAGGTCGCGGACGCTCGGCATGACGAGCGGGAAGAGCGGCGAGAGAAGTTTCTGCAAGTAGTCGCCGATGAAGAAGTCTTCCTGCCGCGGCTTACCGACGACGGTCGCCGGATAGATCGCGTCCCTTCGATGAAAGACGGCTTCGACGTTGAAGACGGGATAGTCGTGTCGGAGCGAGTAATAGCCGTAGTGATCGCCGAAGGGGCCTTCCGCGCGTCGCACGCGCGGCGGAACCTGTCCGACGAGCGCGAACTCGGCTTCGGCGACGAGGCGGTGTGTGAAGCCTTCGAGCGGGTTTTCCGCGACACGAATCTTCTCTCCGGCGAGGATGGAGGCGAGGACGAGTTCCGGCACGTCTTCGGGGAGCGGCGCGATGGCCGAGAGGATGAGCGCGGGCGGGCCGCCGAGGAAGACCGTGACGGGCAGCGGCTGATTCATTCGTTCCGCTTCGTGATAATGGAAGCCGCCGCCCTTGTGTATCTGCCAGTGCATGCCGGTCGTCTTCGAGTCGAAGCGCTGCATGCGGTAGATGCCGAGGTTGTGGCGGCGCGTCGTCGGGTGTTCGGTGTAGACGAGCGGAAGCGTGAAGAAGGGGCCGCCGTCCTCGGCCCAGGTCGTAAGCACGGGCAGCTCTTCAAGACGCGCGGGCCTGTCCGACACTTCCGCGACGGGCGCGCGGCGGACTCTTCGCGTGCCGAGCTTCAAAGCTTCGAGCGCGAGCCTGCGGTGCTGCCAGAGCGCTTTGGGGCGAGGCGGCAAAAGTGATTCGGCGACGTGCGCCGCGTCGCGGACGAGCGTTTCGGGCTTCGGGCCGAAGGCCAGCTCGATGCGTCGCTCCGTGCCGAAGAGGTTTGTGACGACGGGGTAGCGGCTGCCTTTAACTTTGCGGAAGAGTAGCGCAGGGCCGCCGCTCGCGATGACGCGGCGGTGCACTTCGGCGAGTTCGAGGTAAGGGTCAACTTCCGCCCCAACTTCTACGAGTTCGCGCTCGCGCCGGAGCAGTTCGAGAAACGAGCGGAGGTTTCGGTGCATGCCGCCGCCAGTAAAGCATAAAGGCGGCGTCCGTCAAAACGGACATAAGACGGTAGCCCGACCATGAGGGAGGGCGTTAATGCCGCAGCGTGTGACGCCCTTCCTCACGGTCGGGCTACCGCCTTAAGCCGCGCGCGGCTTCAGTTGTTCGAGGGCGGCTGGCTCTCGTTCGTTTCGCCGACCCGCCGCGGGCGCTTCGGCTCGACGACGGGCTGCTCTTGAAGTCGGATGTTAATCTCGCGCTCGGCGAACTTGGCGGCGTCGGCGATGAGTGGGTCGAGCGATTCGGTGTAGGGCTTAATGCGTTCGAGCGTAGCGCGGTCGCCGATTGCGGCGAACACTTCGAGGAGGCGAATCTCGGTGTTGCCGTTGACGCGGTCAAGGAAGATGTAGAGCGGCTCCGGGCCTTCGAGCCGCTTAAGGTAACCGACCGACTGCTCGGCCAGCTTCTTCTCGTCGAGCGCGCGCACGACCGCAAACAGGCTCTCGCTCTTGCCCATCCGATAGAGCGCCCAGTCCATCGCCAGGCGCGCGCGCGCGTCCTTCTCCTGCGCGCGGTAGCCCTCGACGAGACGCCGGTGCTCGACCGCCGCCAGGCGCGCAAGCTCCTCCGCGGCCTCGCGCCGCTCCGAGGGAAACTGGCTTGAGAGTTTGCGCGCGACCGTGGCCGAGTCGATCCGCGCGGGGTTGCCCGCGTCGTCCTGCGCGGCGGCCATCGCAGGCGTGAAGGCGATTGCCGACAGCACGCACAGCGTGGCGGCGATTAAACGGATGGAGATTTTCATTAACACTTCCCCGCTCGCGTTTTCCGTTGTTCCTGCGTTGAGCCTGGCGCAGATTTAACTCAACTTCAAAAGAAACTCACTTCGTCGCCGCGCCCGCCGCCGACTTGTGCAGAGTCGCGCTGTTGAGGTCGAGTTCGTCGCGCTTGATGACCTCGACGTTCGGGAACTGCTTCCGGAGCGGCTCGATGAAGTCCTTGGCGTCGCCGACGATGACGATGTCGGCATCTTTGACGCCGAGCCGCGCGCCGGCGAACTTCTGTATCTGCGCGGGCGTGACGGCCTGGACGCTTGAGATGTAGCGGTTGAGGTCGCCGAGGTCGAGGCCGTAGAGCGCGAGCGAGGCGATCTGGCCGACCAGCCCCTCGGTCGTCTCCAGGCTGCGACCGAAGCCGCCGATGAGCGTCGCCTTGCGCGTCGTCAGCTCCGCGTCGGCCACCGGCTCGCTCGACAGTTTCGTCATCTCGGTCATCAGCAGAGAGGCCACGTCTGCGCCCGTCTGGTTCTTCGTCTGCGCGGAGGCGACGAAAGGCCCGACGTCGCGGCGCACCTGGAGGTTACTGCCCGCGCCGTAGCTGAGGCCGCGCTTGATGCGAATCTCCTCGTTGAGCCGGCCCGAATAACCCGTGAGCACGGAGTTGGCGACGATGCCCGTGTAGAAGTCCGGGTCTGTGCGCGCAATGCCGCGCCGCGCGAACAGCACGGCAGCCTGTCCTGCGCCGGGCATGTCAACGACGACGACGCGCTGCTGCGACGGCTGCGGAGTCGGAAACAGCCCCAGGCTTCCTCCCTGCACGGTTCGCGGCGCGTTCGCAGGCGTCTGCCAGTCGCCGAACATTTTCTCGGCTAGACGGAAGGCTTCGTCGGCCTTGATGTCGCCGCCGATGACGAGGACTGCGTTGTCGGGGCGGTAGAACTTGTCGTGCAGCGCGACGATGTCCTCGCGCTTGATGCGCGGGATGGATTCGGGCGTGCCGGAGACGGGGTGGCCGTAAGGGCTGCCGCCGAAGACGACGCGCGCGGCGACCCAGCTCGCGAGCTGCCCCGGACTGTTCATCCCGACGCTCAAATTGTCGAGGTACTGCTGTCGCAGGCGCTCGATCTCCTCCTCTTTGAAGATGGGATTGCGCACCACGTCGGCGAGGATCGCCATCGCCGGCTCGGTCTTCGAGGCGATGACGTTGACGGTCGCGCGCGAGGCGTCCCAGCCGGCGTTCGAGTTGATCTGCCCGCCGAGCGCCTCGATCTCTTCAGCGATCTGCGGCGCGGTGCGCGTCTTCGTGCCCTTCGTGAGCAGCGCGGCGGTCATGTCGGCTGCGCCGGAGAGTTCGGGCGGGTCAACCTCGCCGCCGTTCTTCACCATCAACTGCGCCGCGACGAGAGGCGTCTGGTGGTGCTCGATGACGATGACGCGCAGGCCGTTGCGAAGCGTGCGCTCGACCGGCTTCGGCACGCTCACGGGTCGCGGCGCTGACGGAGGCGGAGGCGTCTCCTGCGGCGCGGGCGCGTTCGAGTTCTGCGCGCGAGCGAGCGAAGGTAGGAGCACGAAGGAGAAGACGAGCGCGGCCAGCGGGAGCGCCTGCAAGCGGATTTTGGTGAGTCTGGTTTTCATCGGCTTCCCTCCTTCTGCGCGCCGCCGGCGGGCGCTGCCGGCTTCGGCGCTTCGGCCTGGTAGGTGATGACGACGCGGTTCGTGTCCGTGAAATACTTCTTCATCACGCGCTGGATGTCTGCGGCGGTGACGGCTTGCAGGCGCTCGATGTCGGTGTTGACGCGGGCCGGGTCGTTCATCAGCACGGCGGCCTGACCGATGGCGAAAGCCTTGCCGCTGTTGGTCTCGCGCTCGCGCAGTTGGTCTGCGACGAGCTGGTTGATGGCCTTGTCAAGCTCGGCCTTCGAGACCGGCGCGTCCTGCATCTTCCGGAGTTCCGCGAGCAGCGCGGCTTCGGCGTCCGCGGGTTTCTTGTCGCCGGCGAGTATGGCGCCGAGGACGAAGATGCCCGGGTCTTCGCGCAGAGAGGCGTTGGCGAAAGCCTCCGCGGCAAGCTGCTGCGTGTAGACGAGCGACTGATAGAGGCGTGAAGACTCGCCGCTGCCGAGGATTGCCTCGGCGACTCTGAGCGCGTCGGCATCAGGGCTGGAGATAGGCGGCGCGAGATAAGTGATGGCGACCGCCGGCAGCGGCACGTTCGGCCCCGCCTCGTTGAAACGCTTCTCGGAGGTGCGCGGCGGCTCCTTCACGCTCACGCGCGGGATAGGCGTCGAGGGCCTGGCGACCTTGCCGAAATACTTGTCCACCCAGGCGTCGAGCTGCTGCTGCTCGAAGTCGCCGACGACGATGAGGACTGCGTTGTCGGGGCGATAAAAAGTGGAGTGGAAGGCGCGCACGTCTTCGAGCGTGGCGGCGTCGAGGTCTTCCTTGCTGCCGATGGTCGGGCGGTGATAGGGGTGTGTGGTGAAGGAGTCGCGGTCTATGTCGTAGAAGAGGCGACCATAGGGCGGGGCCAGAACGCTCGTGTTGAACTCCTCCTTGACCACGTCGCGCTCGCTGTGAAAGTTCTTCTCGTTGACGTTCAGAGAACCCATGCGGTCGGCCTCGGCCCAGAGCAGAGTCTCCAGGTAGTTCGAGGGCACGACCTCGTAGTAGTTGGTTACGTCGTCGCCGGTCGAGGCGTTGTTCCATCCGCCCACGTCCTCGGTCAGTCGATCCATCTGCTCGTCGCGGAGGTTGCGCGCCGACTTGAACATGAGGTGCTCGAAGAGGTGCGCGAAGCCGCTGCGGTTCGGCGGGTCGTCCTTCGAGCCGACCTTGTACCAGACCTGTATGGCGACGGTCGGACTCGAACGCTCCTGCGCGCTGACGACCTGGAGGCCGTTCGGAAGCGTGCGGACTTTGTAGTTGATCGGCGGTACGCGCGTCGTCTGCGCTCTCGCCGCCTGGGCAGCGCCCGCCGCGAGCGCGCACAGAAGCAGGAAGACTGTCGTGTGTCGAAGCATCTCTGAAGCTCCTCTTGGTCTGTTTCGGCGGGCCGCGAAGACCCCGCGTGAAGGAGAGTCCGGCTCGGCGCGTGCTTTGATGCGCGCTCCCCTTTCAAGTGTTGTTCGTGTCTCGTGGCCGCCGGCACTCGCGCGGCGGCGCGCAGGCTCTCGACGGTTCGGGCTGTGGCCGGTCAGGTTTTTGTTACGCTGACCGCCGCCGCGAAGTTTCCCGGGCGAACCCGCGCCGGAGAATTGTTCGGGACGGGCCGCGAATCCTGTCCACGGAAACCGGGCCGCGTACATGAAACTGTACTCGGCGCGCGTCGCAACCTCTTTGCCCGCGCGTCTGATGTTAGTATAGAATCCGTGCCGGTGGCGAACCAGGCCGGGCCGTCGGCAGTCTCGTCGGTCGCCGGACGGTCGCCACACTTTATTCTTCACGCGCGGGCGGGCGGCGGCGCAAATGGCAGGCGGTCTCGTCGTACACATCACTACGGGGCAGGAGCGGCACACCGAAGTGCTCTCGCAGGAGCGCGTCCTCATCGGCCCCGGCGAGAACTGCAACATCCGCCTCGGCTCAGACCTGCTCTCCGACACGAGCGTCCTGCTCGAACTCACGCGCCAGAACGGCCACTTCCGCGTGCAGGAGTTCGACCCCGAAATCGGCATCACCTTAAACGGCAGGCCGCTCGCGCGCGGCGCGCGAATCGAAGACGGCGATGAGCTTCGCTTTGGAGCCTTCGACGTGGCGATGCAGTTCTTCCCCGTCGGCAACCTGCCGGCAATCGTCGCAGGCCGCCGCGCGAGCGTCGCGCCCTTCATCGAGCAGGCGGCGATTGAGGCGGCGGCGACCGCCCGGCGCGACGACGCCAAAGTCTTCCTCCGAGAGTTCACGCGCGAGCTGCTGCGCGAGATCAACTGGAGCACGAAGATCATCGCGCTCCTCATCGTCGTCACGCTCGTCGGCGGCATGCTCTACCTCGGCAACGCCGTCTACGTGGAGATGCGGCGCGGGCGCGAGCTGATTGACAAGCAGAACGAACAGCTCAAGCAGCAGCAGGCCGAGCTGGGCAAGATCAACGAGGGGTTGGGCGAGGCCGACAAGAAGAATCAGGAGATCATCAACAGCCTCTCGCTCGCGCCGCGCATCTTCGGCCAGTACGGCAACGGCGTCTGCCTCATCGCAGGCTCCTACATGCTGTTCGAGCCGGGCACGGGCCGACCGCTTCGCTTCCCCGAAACGCAGACGACCGAAGAGGGCACGACGCTCAAGAGCGCGGGCGAGCAGCCCGTGCTGACGCCCGAAGGCAACGGCCCGCCCTTCATACGCGACTTCGTCGGCACGGGCTTCCACGTCGGCGGCGGCTACATCGTCACGAACCGACACCTCGGCGTCGAGCCCTGGACGGCGGACGAGGGCGTGCAGGCGATGAGCGCGAGCGTGCGCGGTCAGTTTCGCGTCACGCGCGTCGTCGCCTTCTTCCCCGGACAGACCAAGCCCTATGCGCTGCGCATACGCCAGTCCACTCCGCGCGACGACCTCGCCATCGGACAGATTGACGCCTCCCTTCTGCCCGAAGGTCTGCCCGTGCTCCCGCTCGACAAGGACTCGGACGCCGCGGCGGTCGGCAAGGCCGTCGTCATGATGGGCTACCCGCAGGGCGAGGAGCGTCTGATCGCCACCATCCCCGAAGGCGAGGCGCGGCAGATACGCGAGCGCTACGGCGCGTCGGTCGAATCGCTCCTCACCTACCTGGCCGAGCACAACTACATCAAGCCGCTCACGACGCAAGGGCACATCACCGCGCTCGAAAGTCGAGACATCGTCTACGACGCGCGCAACGCCGTCGGCGGCTCAGGCTCGCCGCTCTTCGGCCAGTCGGGCCGCGTCATCGGCGTCAACTTCGCGACCTTCACCGAGATGGCCGACCAGAACTACGCCGTCCCAATCCGCTTCGCGCTCCCCTTGCTCCAGCGCGCCGGCTGGCAGTCCGGCGAGACCGCCGAAGAGCCGAACGCCAACGCCAACCTCTCGCCCCCCAGCGCCCCGCAGGGAAGGCAGAAGTAAGGCAAAAGTAAAAAGGCGAAAAGCAAAAGAGGGTTTTGGGTGCTGGATGCTGGTGAGTTACACACCAGTACCCAGCACCCAAACCCTAACACCCTCTTTTGCCTTTTGCCTTTTTCTCGGCTACTCTGCCGACTTAAAAGTAGCTGTGTAAAATCCCGGCAACTCGGCTTCAAACCCGCGGCATCGCACGGCTAACGAACAGCCGTCGCGGGTCGTCTTGAAGCTTGAGCCGTGGGAATTGTCCGCCTCTTCGTGTAGATTGAAGGCCGCGGCAGGTACGCGTGTTGCTCTTCTCTCGGTCGTGCCGCGCGTTGAGGTTTTTCGGCCCGGTTTCGCTTTCATCAGAACCCGGCGGGCGCAGTCATTCCGCTCCTTCGGGAGCGTCTTCGTTGAGGGAGCAAGGAAGCTTAGAACAATGAGGATCGTTTCCCGACAGCGGGCGAGAGAGACTTTCGCCACACTGCTCGCGCTCTTTGCCTTCCTCACACTCTTCCCAGGCCGGGCCGCGCGCGCGCAGATCGCCCCGGCGCTCCAGCCCGAAGACGCGCTCCCGCGCCAGACGACTGCGCGCCAGCCCTTCCACATCGAGACGCTGCCCGTCGGGCGCGACGCCGAGTTGCTCACGGTCTTCGGCAGCCTCGACGGCCTCAAGCCCGAAGACGCTCCGGACTCAGACGTGCCGCTCGTCAGCGTCCTGCGCGACACGCTCGGCGACCGCGACGCCGAGAACGACCGCCTGCGCTACGTCTGGATGCTCACCTACACGCGGCCCGGCGCGCTTCAGCGCGTGGCCTCCGCAGTCCCCTTCCTCTACGGTCGCGTCGGCGACAGGAAGCGCGCGAGCGCGGGCGACATGCCGCCGCCCGTCATCGACCTCGCAGACCCCGGACGCGACCTCTGGCAGCGCGTCTTCTGGCTCGCGCTCCAGAGCGTCGCCTTCAACCCCTACGGCGTCTTCGCCAAGTCTTCCTCGAACGCGCTGCGGCGGAATTCGAGCCGCTACCGACAAGCCCACGTCCTTCGAGCGCTCGCCATCCTCTCGCTCTACGAGGCCGAGACCGGCCAGAAGTCTGCCTTCACGCAGGCCGAGTCCGAAGAGATTCAGGCCCGCCTGATGCTCACCGGCAAGACCTTCGGCGGACTGGTTGACGACTCTTATCTCGAACGCATCTACCAGCAGCAGACGGAGAAGTGGAGCAGCGCGCGCGGCCACAACTGGGAACTCCTGCGCCAGCGCGCAGAGGCCGAGGGCCTCTACTTCGAGCCGCTGGAGATGCCCGACGGCAGCGCCACGCACGCGCTCCTCTGGGTCGCGCGCGAAGACCTCGCGAAGAACCGCGGGCGCAAGTTCGGCAGCCGCTTCCTCAACATCTCAAGTCCCTGGAACGACTCCCGTCTCGAACGCTGGAGTGGCTACACGGAGGCGCGATACCTCGACGCGTCGAACCAACCGGCGGCGTCGGGCGGCGACGGCGCGCGCAAGGTCGAGATGATTCCGCTCGCGCTCTACGGCCTGGAACACCCGAAGATTCCCGCGCTGCTCGTTGACTTCCGCGACAACTCGAACCCGAAGCGGCGCGAGATGTCGCACCGCATCATCCAGGACGTTGCGCGCGACCTGCTCGCGCTCTCGCCCTACGGAGACCTTCACTACTTCCTCGGTCGCGCCGTCTTCGACCTCGTCACCAGCCGCCGCGGCCTTGACCTCAACCAGCCCACGCGCCTGCGCGCATACTCGCAGCTCAAGCTCCTCCTCTCGCTCGACGCGACGCTCGACCGCTCGCTTCGCGACGAGATCGAGCGCCGCCTCGAACGGGTCTCCCTCAACCCTCTTGAGAACGACCTCGACTCGGAGGCGCGGCTCGCGCGCCAGCAGTATGCCGCGCTCGTCGCCTACGCCGAGAGGCCCGACGGCTTGCCTGCGCGCGTCGAGCGCGACCGGCGCGAAGAGCTTGTCCCGCTCGCGCACGGCAAGACCGCCCGCGCCCTCCTGCGCGCGGCCAGCGTCATCAGCTTCGGTCTCTACAAGCACCGCGAAGGAGATGCGCCGGAAGAGGTGCGCCGCGCGCTCGACGCCGAGCGGCGGCTTCAATATCACGAGCGCTTCCTGCGTGAGGTCGCGCGGACGACCCCCGTGGTCGAGGTGGTCTGGAACGTCGAAGACGTGCGCCGCTCCCTCCGCTACGTCGCCGACGCGGGCGCGCGTGCCTCGGCTGCCGCCGCACGCGCCGCCGCCAAAATCTTCGCGCAGACCGAAGACGCAGAGACGCGCCGCCTCTGCCTCGACTGCCTCTTCCGCATCAACGACGAGGCGGCCAAGAGTGCGCTCCTCTCGATCTACCGCTCCCCCGCGCTCGACCCCGACCTGCGGCAGACGACCGCGCAGTACCTGCGCGACGCCCTGCGCCAGGATCAGCGCATCGCGCCCGCGGACGCGAAGGCTATCAACTCGGTCGTCGGACAATGAGGGATGAAGTGATGAGAGGAGAAGTGCAGAGTGCAGAGTGCAGAGT
>JALZHC010000353.1 GCA_030914105.1 Acidobacteriota bacterium | reverse complement strand
GTCGGCGCAGTAAAGGGGCCGCAGAAAGTTTCAATCCCTGAGCGAGGTGCAAAGATAATGAAGAAGAATATTATTATAACCGTGCTTCTAGCCGTGGTAGTCGGCTCCGCCAGCGGTTTCATTTTCGGGGGAGAAAAATGGCACCTATGGGCGTGCAATTAAGCGTGCAGGACATCCGTGAACATGGCCTCACCATCATTGGCCCCGGTGACGCTTCGTTTGACGGAATGCTGAACGGGGCGCGGGGAAATATGTCAGGTGTTCCCTTGGATGCGATACGACCTTACACAGTATTCATTAAAAATACGGGGCGTCGCGCGGTTGTTGCCTTCATCCTGAAGTGGGAGTTAGTTAGACCTGACGGGAAGGCTAATACCAGAACCGATCAGTACGTCACTCAGTACAGCCTCATGGGTGACGGGGTTTCAGATTCTGAAGGGCATGCCATTAAAGCGAATACCGCGTGGCTGGCTTTCCCCGGCTTTGCCACCGCACAGGATACGCCTATATGGGATAACGGTGGCCCCAAGGTAGCGGCTTACTTCGACAGCATGAGCAATGACCTGGCCCAGTTTTCTAAAATCAACGTGTCTCTTGACGGTGTGTTCTTTGAGGACGGCGCGTTCGTCGGGCCGGACACCACGGGTTTTTACGGCAAAGTAGAAGCTCTAATAAGAGCGGATCAGGACCTACGGGATGAACTCGAAACGAGAAGGAAGTCCGGCAAGTCTGCGGACGATGTTTTAACGCACGTGACTGAAGAAGCTGGTAAGCCGAAAGTAAGACTAGGACGTAACTCGACGGCAGATGATTACTATAATTACTTCAAAAGATCAGCGGCCAAAGAGTTGTTGGAGATGCGGAATCTATCCGGCAGCGAGAAAACGTTAGAACATGCGTTGCGGCCATTAAAGGGGCCGCGGCCTGTGTTAAGAAAAGAGTAAAGTACCAGAAAATTGCCCTCCGGTTTCTGTCCCTATTGCCGTTCAACCGAATGGCAGGTGACTCCTGCGGAAGTAACGCCCATTTAGAGATACCGTCTCCTTACACGTCGGGGAACTTGTCCGGTCTGATAGTACTTCGGCTCGGCCCGTTCTGTTTTTACCCGCGCCTTCCCTCTCTTAGCCTTTTTTGTAATACCCCTGCCGCGCGCGTATGTGGAGGTCGGGGCGGGCGGGCGTGGTGACTTTGATGCGGAGGAACTTGCCGGGCTGCGCCTCGTTGTTCGAGAGGTATTGGATGAGGTACTGCGCGCGCAGCTCGGCGGCGATCTGGCGGAAGATGGTTCCGAGGTCTTCGAGCCGCGGCGGGACGAAGGAGTTGCCGCCGGTCGAGTCCGCGAGCAGCTTCATCTGATCCTCGGCGCGCTGGCTGATGATGTTCAGGTGGATGCTCGGCCCACTGGGGTTGATCGAGTAGAAGACCGCGTCGGCGTGCTGCACCTCGCGCAAGACCTTCTGGACGGCGCGCGCGTGCAGCGCACGCTGGCTCTCCATCGCCTCGGCCTGCGTCGCGCCCGCCTTACCTTCGTTCAACATCGCGTCGCGCACGTCGTCGCTGAAGTTGTCCTCGCCGTCGGAGATGACGAGGATGACGCGGCGGTCGCGTTCGGGCGCGTTCTTCGAGAGGTAGCGGGCCGCAGCCGTGACCGTGTCGTAGAAGGCCGTGCCCGTCGGACGCTCGGCGGCGGCGATTGTCAGGAGTCTCGACGTGGCCGTGCCGGCGGAGGCGAGCGGCTGGATGAGGTTCGGCCTCTCGGCCAGCCCGAAGACGGCGGCGTGGTCAATCGGCTTCAAGACCTCTTTGAGGAAGCCCGCCGCGGCCTGCTTCTCGAACTCGAAATTCTTGCTGACGCTCGAAGAGATGTCGAAGACGACCGCGATGTCGAGAGGCACCTGGTCGGCATCGCCGACGGCTTCGAGTTGTTGCCCGCGCCCCTCCTCTTCCAGACGGAAGTCCTCCTTCTTCAAACCCTGCACGGCGTTGCCCGCGGCGTCCGTCACGGCGACGGGCACGACCACGAGGTTTGAATTGACGCGCACCACTTCGCTCTCGTCAATCGCCTCCGGCTTCGGCGGCGGCTTCGGAGTCGGCGTCGGCGTCGGTCGCTGCGGCATGGGCGGCGGCGGCGCGTCCGTCTGCGAGGGCGCGACGATGACGATGGCCGGCGTGGGCGTCGGTCGCGCGCCTGAGTTCGACTGCGCGGGCAGGCGCGGGACTTTGACGGGCGTCGGCGTCGGCTTGGCCGCGGTGCCGCGCCGGGTCTGCGTCTGCGCGGCCCGCGCCGAGAGTAAGACTAAGAGCGATCCGGCGAGAAGTGCGGCGACCAGCAGCTTCCTCGCCGCGTCGGGTAAACGGGACACCTTCTTCGTGACCTCCTGAGACTTCACTCGCGCGCCCTGACAAAAACGACAGGTGGCGCGTGCACGCGCGCGTGCCGACGACGCCACCTGTCACTCTTGGTCTGCTGCAACCCTCGCGCCCGCGTTATTCGGACGAGCCGGGGTTCGGGTTCTGGCTGGGCGTGCTCATCTGCGGCGCGCCCTGGATGAGGCCCTTGCTGACGAGCACCTTGACCTCAACCCTTCGGTTCTGCTCGCGCCCCTCGCGCGAAGCGTTGTCGGCCACCGGGTTCAGCTCGCCGTAGCCATAGGGCGTGATGATGCGGCGCAGAGGAATCTGGTGGTTCTCGACGAGGTAACGAATCACCGCGTCGGCGCGGCGCTGACTAAGCCTGCGGTTGGCTTCCGTCGAGCCGTCGGAGCTGGCGAAGCCGCTGACCTCAAGCACGTAGCCCTTGGCCTGGAGCGCCTGCTGCGCGACCTGGTCGAGCTTCTGCTTACCGTCGGGCAGGAGCACGGCGCTGCCTACACGGAAGAGCACGGAGGTCGTGTTCTGCACCTGATAGTCGTCCAAAGCCGAGATGCGCTCGTTGGTGGCGTTCACGCCGGCGACGGCCGCGTCGGCAGTCTCCTGCGCGGCCTTCGCGCCGCCGCGCGCGGCGTTCGAGACCGCCGCCAGCTCGTCGAGCTGACCCGAAAGGCGCTGCGCGTTCTGCTCGACCTGGCCGATGCGGTTCTCAGCCGCGCCCACGCGGTTCTCGACCGGCACGACGTTCGACGTAACGGCGCGCGCCGTTCTCAGGTCTGACTCGTTGAAGCGAATCTTGTTGGCGACGAGGTTCGTGCCGTCGCCTGTGCCCTCGACCGTCAGGTTGAGTCCGCGAAGGATGGCGGTCACGCCGTAGTTGGTACCGCCACGCAGGAAGCCGCCGTTGGTCTTGACGCTCGTGCGGTCGTTGAGAAGGACGGTCGTCTCCACGCCGTTGGCGTCCTGGACGACGAAGGTGTCGGCGTCGCGGCGCGTGACGACGCCCTTGATGGTCATCTTCTGGCCCGACGCGACCGTGCGCGAGTTGGACGCGGAAGTGTTGCCGGCCTGCGCCGTGCTGCTGCCCTGCGCGAACGCCGTCGCGGCGAGCGCCAGCGCCAGCGCGAAAGTAAGTCCGATGAATCTAACCCTGCTCGAAACGTTGCTCATTTTTTTATCTCTCCGTTGTGCGAAAGTCTGTCGGGAAACTTCGCGCGCTCCCGCGAGACGCCGACCGCGCAGCGTGTGCACAGCCTTGCCCCCGGTTTGAGCCGGTCGGGTCGTCGCCCAAGCCCTGAAGCCTGCGGAGCGCTTAAAGATTTATCCCTCCCAGATGGTCTGCCGTGCGAGGCTGTTCTCTCCGAATCTCCCGAATCGCACGGATTCTTAGCCGACAGCGGAAGGCAAGTCAAGAGGTTTGAGTGCGGAAAAGCTCGGATTGGTTGCGCCAGAGCGATTTATTATCAAATCGCCACCGCGCCGCAACAATTTGAAGGATGAAGGCGGAAGGATGAGGGATGAAAGAAGAGCAGTAGACAGTAGTCAGTAGTCAGTAGCCAGCATGAAGGCAGATGCTTTCATGCTGGCTACTGGCTCCTGACTACTGGCTACTGGCTACAATTCATTCTTCATCCTTCATCCTTGCTTTAGACCGTGAACTGTGCGGCTTCCAAGACCTCTTTGACGTAGGAGAGGAAGCGCTCGGCGTCCGCGCCGTCAATGATGCGGTGGTCGAAGGAGAGCGCGAAGTAGGCCATGTAGCGGATGGCTACACAGTCGTCTCCCTCCTCGGTCGTAATCACGCGCGGGCGCTTCTCGATTGCGCCGACGCCGAGTATTGCGACCTGCGGCTGGTTGATGATCGGCGTGCCGAAGAGTCCGCCGAAGACGCCGGGGTTAGTAATCGTGAAGGTGCCGCCCGCCACCTCGTCGGGCTTGAGTTGCTTGGCGCGGGCGCGGTCGGCCAGGTCGTTGGCGGCGCGGGCGAGGCCGGCGATGGAGAGTTCGTCGGCGCGCTTGATGACGGGGACGATCAACCCCCAGTCGAGCGCGACGGCCATGCCGAGGTTGATGTCGCGCTTGTAGATGATCTGGTCGCCGCTGACCTGCGAGTTGAAGACGGGGAAGCGGCGGATGGCCTGCGTGACGGCCTGGAAGATGAAGGGCATGAAGGTGAGCTTCGTGCCGACGTGCTGTTGGAACTCTGCGCGGTGGCGCTCGCGCAGGCGCTGGATGCGCGTCATGTCTATCTCGTAGACGGTCGCGACGTGTGCGGACGTGCGCTGCGACATGACCATGTGCTCGGCGATGCGCTTGCGCATGACCGACATCGGCTCGACGCGGTCGCCCTCGCCTGGCTGCACGGGCGCGGGCGCGCGCATGACCGGCGATTCCGCTGCGCCCGTCGAGACGGAAGGCGCGGCGGCGTGTTGCGAAGGGGCGGCGGCGGCCTGCGCCGACGCGCCCGACTCGATATAGCTGAGGATGTCGTTCTTCGTGACTCGGCCCGACGCGCCCGTGCCTTCGAGGCGCGAGATGTCTATGCCGTGCTCGGCGGCGATCTTGCGGACGAGCGGGCTTGAGCGCGTGCGGCGCAGCTCTTCGGCGGTGCGCGCGCCGTGCGTGCCGTCGGCGGGCGGAGCGCCCGCGGTCGCCTGCGGCGAGCCTGAGACCTCTGTGACC
>JALZHC010000918.1 GCA_030914105.1 Acidobacteriota bacterium | reverse complement strand
GTGATGAGCGCGATCTCTCCCGCTTCGCCGCCGAGATGCAAGTCGTTGGCGACGAACTCGCGCCCTTCGAGGAGGCGTTCGAGGACAGGGTGTCGCCCTGCGCTTATGTGGAGCACGCCGCCTTCGACGACCGCCGGACGCGTGTAGTTCCAGCGCGCGGCGTTCTGCGCGAAGGCCGCGACGGCATCGAGCCGCGCGAGCGTCGAGGCCGTGGTGAGCAGCTCGTCTCGCGCGCGGCCGATCTCGGCGCAGACGCGGCGGAACAGTCCCGCCTCAAGCTCGACGATGCGCTCCTGCGCGTTCAGCACCAGCGACTCGTACTCCTTCAGCTCCAGCGTGACGAAGCGTTCCGAGGCGGCGAGCGTCTGCTTGCGCGTGTAGTCGGCGGGGACGAGGTGCAGGTTCGGGCGCGTGACCTCGATGAAGTAGCCGAAGACCTTGTTGTAGCCGACGCGCAGGCTCTTGATCCCTGTGCGTGCGCGCTCGCGCTGCTCCATCTCGGCCAGCACGGTCTTGCCATTGCGCAAAAGCTCGCGCAGCGAGTCGAGTTCTTCGGAGAAGCCTTCGCGGATGACGCCGGTCTGCTGGCCGCGCGCCGAAAGCTCGTCGTTGACGGCGGCGCGGACGAGTTCGAGAACCTTCTCGCAGGCCGGGAGCGCGGCCAGCGAAGCATTGAAGCGGCCCGCGTCGCGTTGAAGCACGGCGCGCACGCGCGGGACTGCTTCGAGGCTTTGCCTCAAGGCCAGAACTTCCGAAGGCGTGGCGAGGGCGGCGCGTGCGCGGCCCGTCAGGCGCTCGATGTCGTGGACATTCTCCAACGCGGCGAAAAGCTCGGCGCGGTCTTTCTCATTTGAAGTGAACCAGGCGACATACTCCTGGCGGCGTGCGATCTCGGCGAGGTCGAGCAGGGGTTGACGCAGCCAGCGTCGGAGCATTCGCCCGCCCATCGCCGTGCGCGTCTCGTCGAGCGTTGAGAGGAGCGAAGGCGCGCCGCCCGCGCTCTCGAACAGCTCAAGGCTGCGCACCGTCTGCTCGTCGAGCACCATGAAGGCGTCGGCGCGGTAGCTCGTGAGGCGCGTCAACTGCTCGGCGACGCCGGCCTGCGTCTCTTCGAGGTAAGAGATGATCGCTGCCGCGGCCGTCGCGGCGAGCGGCGAGCGCGAGAGGCCGAAGGGCGCGAGCGTGCGCGCGCCGAAGTGCTGCTGCAAAGTGCGGCGCGCGCGCGCGGGGTCGAAGGCCGAGTCGGGGCGGCGCGTGATGAAGCCTGGAAGGTTGGCCACGTTCGCGGCGAGGCTCTTGGGGACGAGCAATTCAGACGGCGCGATGCGTTGAAGCTCGGCGACGGCGGAGGCGGCGTCAAGCTCCGTGGCGGCGAAGTCGCCGGTCGTCACGTCCGCGTAGGCCAGCCCTGCATTCCGCCCGTCGGAAGCAAAGGCGGCGATGTAGTTGTTGACCTTACTTTGAAGGAGACCCGTTTCGAGCACGGTGCCGGGGGTGACGACGCGCACAACGTCGCGCTCGATGAGGCCGCGACCGGCTGACTCGCTTTTGACCGGCGCGTCCGTGAGCTGCTCGCAGATGGCGACGCGGTGGCCGCGCGAGATGAGCGTGGCGAGGTGTCGTTCGAGGCTGTGATGTGGGACGCCGGCGAGCGGCACGCGCATGCCGCGGCCCATCGGCTTCGAGGTGAGCACGATGTCGAGTTCGCGCGCGAGGAGGCGCGCGTCGTCGTCGAAGGCTTCGTAGAAGTCGCCGATGCGGAAGAGGAGGATGGCGTCGGCGTGGCGGCGCTTGATGTCGAGGTACTGTCGGCGGAGCGGCGTGGCCGTGTTCATCGGTCGAAGAGCGCGGCGAGGATGTCCCCGACCGAGGTGAGCGAGCGGTGGAGGCGGCTGAGTTGCTCGAAGCTGAGGATGGTCGTGACCCGGCCGATCTCGTGGAAGGGGCCCGTGCGCGCGAGGCTCAACTGCCGCTCGGCGCGGTTCGTGTCGCGCTCGCTGTCGACGACGAGGAAGGGGCGCGAGCGCTGCGCGTCGTAGGCGCGCTTCAGCTTGGCGAGCGCCGCGTCGACGTTCCCCTTGCGCTGCACCTCGAAGACGTGGCTGATGCGTGGGCTGTCCTCGGCCTCGCGCCAGACCACGTCGT
>JALZHC010000352.1 GCA_030914105.1 Acidobacteriota bacterium | reverse complement strand
GGTGGTTGAAGTCCTTCTCCGAAGGAACCTCAAGCCCGATGGCCTCGAACGTCTGTTCCATAACTAAAACAGTCTGGAGTCCGGAGTCTCGGAGTCTGAGAGTCAAAGGCAAGCGGTCTTGACTCCGGACTCTCAGACTCCTGACTCCGCGACTCATCTCGACGCGCGCTTCCGTTGCGCGGGCTTCAGGTCGCGCTCGTCGGCGCGCGGGGCGCGGGTGCGGAAGCCGCGGACGTTGCGCGCCGGGCCGTGCTGCGGGAGCGTGCCGGAGCGCACCATCTCGGCGAACAGCTCCACGTCGTAGTCTGCCTCGCGCGACATCTCCTCACGGATGGCGTGCAGCTCTTCCAGGAATCTCGGTCTGCGGTACATCGTTGGTAAATCGTAAATGGTGAATGGTGAATAGTAAATGGTAAAAGAGTCGTCGAGCGCCGCCCCGTCCTGAGCGGTCGTCGCTCAGCTTCAGCGGCACTCAAACACTATTCACCATTCACCCCTTCTCGGTCAGCTCCGAAACCAGAAACTCCGGCGTCACGATCTGCGGGACGAAGAAGCCGGCGGCGGCGTTGAAGAGGCGGATGCGCGCCTGCCGGCGGACGTTCGCGAGGTGGCCGAAGTTCCAGGTGACTAGATAATCAATTTTGTGGAACGAGGCAAGCGCGACGTGTATGGCGTCGCCGATGTACTTGCGGTGGAAGATGCCGCGCGAGATGTAGCCTTCGGCGAGGATGGCCGCCTCCTCCGAAAGCTCCACCTGTTCGAGCGGCGCGACCAGCTTGAGGTAGCCCGTGCGGTGCGGCTCCGGCACGCGCTCCAGCTCGCGCACGACCAGGGGCGAGACGACCGTGCGGTACTCCGACATCTCGCGCTCCCACCAGCGCATCGTCAGGTCGCGGCGGAACGGCTCGCCGTTATCAAGGTAAGCGCCGACGACCGAGGTCTCAAGGTAGATGCTCTGCTTCATGACTGGCTGGTGACGACCGGCGGCTGCGGCTGCGGCTTCTGCTCGTCGCCGGGCGCGGCTGCGCCGAGCGGCTCCAGGCGGACGATGCCGCGCGTGAAATCGAAGGTGACGCGGTAGAAGCGCAGAACGTTTCCGCCGACGATGCCGGTCTGCTCGAAGCCAGCGGTCTCGTTGATCGGTTCCATGTCGAGCACGGCAGCGTAGACGTTCTGCCGCGTGTGCGTCGAGCCGAGCACGATGCGCGGCAGCAGGAGCATCTGGATGTCCTGGGCGAGGCCCGCCGCGCCGTAGACGTTGATGCGGCCCGGCTGGCGGAAGCGCTCCAGCCCGGCGCGCGCGGCGAGCACCGCCGAGACGACCGAGATGCTCGCGCCCGTGTCCACGATGAAGTTGGCCGGCTTCTCAAGGCCGTCGAGGTTGACCTCGCCGCTCCAGAAGCCGCTCGAAGTGGTGCGGATGGGAAGCTCGATGACACCCGGCGCGGGCGCGTTCGTCTCCCGGTCGCGCGCCGACTCGCGCAGCAGCGTCATCTTCGACGCGCCGTAGTCAATGGTCGAGAGAAACTTGCCGAGCACGGCGAGGCCGATGTAGCCGTCAACCGGCTCCTGCGCGTTGTAGAACTCGCGTATGTAGACGGGCACGCGCTCGACGCGCGCTTCGCCGATGTGCAACGCCTGGAGGAAGCCGTAGACGATCTCGAAGCGGCCCACGCCGCCGACCGCGCGCGCAAGACCACCGCGCGCCACGGGTTTGAGGCCGAGCCTCTCCGCCGACTTATTGGAGATGACGCACATGCCTGCGCCCGTGTCGATGACGAAGCGCATCTCCTCCTTCGAGCCGTTGACTCTCACGCGGATGACGGGCCGGTTGTTGGAAAGCTCGAAGGGCAGCTCGACGCGTTCGGGGCCGCCGACGTTGAGGAGGTCTGACTGCGTGCCGAGATAGCGGAGGAAGTCTATGAGGCCGCGTATGCGCGCGCGCCGGTCTTCGTCGGTGCGCGGCGCGACCCGAAGGAACTGGTCGTAGGCGTTGGCGGCCTCGGCGTAGCGCTCGTAGCGCGCGGCCACCTGTCCGAGGTTGAAGAGGTAGTCCGGCTCGTTCGGGTCGATGAAGGCCGCGCGCCGAAGACCGGCGAGGCTCGCCGACAGGCGGTTCTCGTAGAAGTCAACCATCGCGAGTCCGGCGACGGCCATCGCGTCGTCGTCCTTGAAGCTCAGGGCCGTGCGGAACTCCTCGACCGAGAGGCGGAAGTCGCCGGCGTTGAGCAGAGCCGAACCGAGAAGCGAGTGCGCGCGCGCGTTGGTCGGGTCGGAGGCCAGGACGCGCGCCGCCTGGTCGTAGGCGTCCTGATTCTTGCGCTGCTTCAAGAGGGCCAGCCCTAAGCCGAGACGCGCCTGCTCGTCGTGCGCGTCCTTGACGACCATCTCGCGGTAGAGCCTCTCGGCCTCGACGAACTCGCCCTCTTTGAGTGCGCGCTCGGCGCGCGCGCGATCCTTTCCGCCCGAAGCCGAAACACTCAGCACGCCCGCGGCGCACGCCACGACGACCATCAAGGAGACGACGACCGGCAGCCTTAACTTCCTTTTCATAACTTCAACTCCAGAGCAGTAGCCGGTAGTCAGTAGCCAGTAGGAAAAGCGTCTTCATCAATACGTCGGCGTGTCAGCGTCATCACCCGCGGTGCAGAACCTACTGGCTACTGACTACTGGCTACTGACTTCATCATTTCAAAATCTCGCCCGTCTTCAGAGACCAGAGTACAAGGTCGAGTTCGTCGAAATCAATCCCCAGGTCGCCGGCGAAGGCGCGCAGGCTCTCTTCGGTGGCGAGGTAGCGCGCGCGCGTCGAGGGCGGCTGCGGTGAAGCGATAAGGCCGACCTCTGCGAGGCAGCGCAGGATGTGCTTGTCGAGGATGGCGTAGCCGCGCAAGCCCACGTTGCGCAGGAAGTGGCTCGACTCTTTGTAGCCCAGCCCCTTGATCCGCCGCTCGCGCGCCAGCCAGTCGCGCCGCTCTACGGGGTCGCGGAAACTTTCGAGCCGCTCGCGCAGCCGCATCCCGCAGTCGCCTTCGAGAAATTCGCGCGTCGCGACGATGTAGCCGGAGCGCGAGTTCGGGTAGCGGTGCTTACTTCGGAGCGCGCCGGCCAGCTCACTTTGTGTGCCGCGCGCCAGCAGGTGGCGGACGGCCTCGACGGAGCCGAGGCCCATGCGCGCCGACGCGCCCGCGGTAAAGATGCAGAAGACCATCTCCTCCCAGAGCCGCTCGTCGGCGGCTGCGCGCCAGACCTCCTCGAACTCCGCGAGGCGCGCGCGAATCTCGCGCCGGCGTGCGCGGTGCGCGGCGCGAATCTTTTCGATGGTGACTGGCTCTCTCTCTCGCCGCAAGGCCCTGACTCTTTTTTAAACGCGAGGCTCGGCTGCAACGGCTCGAAATTTTATGGGCGCGCTTTCGGCCTTGTCAAAAGAAAGTCTGCGGCCTTCGGTTCGGCGGGCCGAAAGCCGAGAACTCGAACCCGGAAAATTCACTTCAGGAATGGCGGTCGCTTTGCGCGTTTGTCGACGCGACGGCTGTGCGTGCATCGGCTACGATGCCCGTTCGCATCCAAGCGTTCGCCCCGAAGCCTCTCCCCACGAACGAAGCGCGCCGGCCACACGTCTCGTCGTGCTATGATGTCCGGGCCGCTTGTTTCACGTCGGAGGGATCAGCATGAAGGAGTGGGCCGAGTTGAAGAGTCGCCATTTCATTCTCGCTCTCGTCATTCTCCTCGCGCCGTCTGCGCCGACGCTCGCGCAGACGGGGCAGCGGACTGCGCCGCCCACGCCGCCGACCGCGGCTGTCGTACCGCCGCCCGTGAGCGTCGCGCCGGGCGACCTCGGCACGGCGGCGCGCGATGACGTTCTCCCGAAGGTTGAGGAGCAGGCCGAGCTGCTTAGCCATCAGGGCGTGCTGGTCGAGACGCTCGACGGCCACGTAGTGCGCGAGCAGTCGGCAGACCGCCCGTTCAACCCCGCCTCCGCCGTCAAGCTCATCACGTCGCTGGCGGCGCTGCGCACCTTCGGGGCCAAGCACCGCTTCGCCACGACCTTCTGGATCACGGGCACGTTCGACAAGACTACGGGGACGGTCAACGGCAACCTCGTCGTCTCTGGTCGCGACCCCTCCTTCCACGACGAGCACGCCGTCTCGGTCGCGCGCGAGCTGAATCAGCTCGGCATCAAGACCGTCACCGGCGACCTCGTCGTCGCGCCGCGCTTCACGATGAACTTCAGCCCCTCCTCGCAGCACTCCGGCGAAAGGCTCTACGACACGCTCGACGCGACGCGACGGCCCGCCGCGGCCACGCGCGCCTGGTACGAGTCGCGCATGGCCCTGCACGACGCCGCAGCCCTGCAAACGACTCCGAGCGTCGCCGTCATGGGCGCGGTCTACGTCGACGCCGTGCCGAAGGAGGCGCGCGCCATCTCGACCTACTACTCGCCCGCGCTCGCCGACGTGCTCAAGGCGATGCTCTGCTACTCGAACAACTTCATGGCCGAGCGCCTTGGCGACACGCTCGGCGGCGCGCCCGGCGTCTCGCGCTTCCTCACGGAGCAGCTCGGCTTCAAGCCCGAAGGCTTCCGCCTCTCCTCGACGAGCGGCCTCGGCGTCAACCGCGTCACGCCGCGACAGATGTTGAAGATCTACCGCGCGCTCCTGGACGCCTTGCACGATAACAACCTCAAGGCCGCAGACATCCTGCCCGTCGCCGGCGTCGACCCCGGCACCTTGCAGAAGCGCTACGCCGCGAGTCCGGGCCGCGGCAGCATCATCGCCAAGACGGGGACGCTACCGCGCACCGACGGCGGCGCGAGCGCGCTCGCCGGGCAGATGAAAACGCGACAGGGCGAAACGCTCCTCTTCGTCATCCTCGACCAGCGCGGCAACGTCGTCCGCTTCCGTCACTGGCAGGACGCGCTCGTCGCCGAAGGCCAGGGCGAGCGCGGCGGCCCCGCGCCATTCACCTACACGCCGCAGGCGCTCGTCATACGCCTCTCCGCCACCGAGTTCGACAGCGCGCGCGCCTCGAACCTCGACGAGTACGAGCCGGCACCATA
>JALZHC010000351.1 GCA_030914105.1 Acidobacteriota bacterium | reverse complement strand
GCTCAACAGCATCCACTTTATCCTTCATCCTTCCGCCTTCATTCTTCCGCCTTGCTCTTACACCCGCTCGCTACCGCTCGCGGTTCTGTACAAACGCGTCCTTGTGTCTCCGCGGTTGGTTCTTAACCGCTACAGGTTCGGGCTGCGCGGGAATTTGACGAAGGGGAGGCGCGTGCCGCGGACGATGATCTGGTCGGCGCGGATGGCTGCGGGCGCTTCAAAGCCGTTGCTGCCGGCGGCGGCGATGAGGTCATCCTGGTCAACGCCGTCGCCGCTGATGCCGATGCCGCCGACCAGCTCGCCGTTCTTGTAGAGCGGCACGCTGCCCGGAAAGATTTGGATGCCGTTCGGGATGTTCGGAATCGTCGTGCAGCGCACGTTTGCGCCGCCGAGCGCGGCGAGCAGGTTCGTGCTGATGAGGTCGAGCTGCAAGCCGTCGTTGAAGACGCTCCACTCCGTGATCTCGCGGCTGAAGGGGCCGGCGGGGTTCGGGTTCAGACCGTCCGGGTAGAAGGGGCGCGAGAGGAAGCCGCCCGCGCGGTCGGAGAAGGCGAACGCGCCGTCGAGGCGGAGGCCGTCGGCGTTGGCGCGGTCAACGTAAGCTCCGAGGCCCGCGCCGCGAAGAAGCGTCCCGGCGTTTCGGTTCGAGTAGAAGGTCGCGGTGCGAGCCTTCTGCGCCGACACGTCGAAGCCGAAGACGGGCGCATCGGTCGTGCGGAAGATGCCGAGGACGTTGCCGTCCGCGTCAACCACAGTTATCGAGACGCGCGCGGCGCTGCCCAAAGGCTGACGGATGGCGGCGCGCGTGATGTCGGCCTGCTGCGCGGCTTGAGCGATGATGCGCTGCACGTCCACGGCAGTGAGCGCGTTTGGCGAGCCGGAAGAGCTGCCCGTGAATGGGAAGAAGCGCGTGTCAACTGCGCCGCTCACGCCGCCAACGGTCGCGGCCACGAACTCGGAGGGCTGCGCGCCGCGGACGGGGAAGGACGTGTTGACCGAGCCGGGCAGAGACGAGAAGGGGATGGTCGCGGGGCGGGGCGCGTCCGCGTCGGTCACATTTAAATAAGCGAGGCGGACGCCGCCGGCGATGATGTTGTCGCCGCGAATGAGATCGGGCGGCTGGAAGCCTCGCTCGGCGGCGACGGCGATCAGCTCTTCAAAAGGCTTGTCGAAGTCGGTCGGGTCTTTGTCGAGCGTGTAGAGTCCGTCGCCTTCGATGCCGACGCCGCCGACCGAGACGCCGTTCTTGTAGAGCGGCGCGCTGCCAGGGTCGGCGGAGAGTCCCAAGGGGAGCGAAGGGTGTTTGATGTCGCTGCAAGGCAGTTGCGAGAACTGCACGCCGAAGAGCGGGCCGCCGGGTTGGAAGGAGACGCCGGGCGGGAAGTGTTCCTGAATGATGAAGCTCGCCGTGCGCGACGTGAAGGCGTTGCCCTGCGTGCTGAAGACGCTGGCCGTGCCCGCTTTGGAAATCGCCGCGAGCGTCGCCGGCACGTCGAGACCTTCCAGACCCTGGCCCGCGCGACCGCCGCCCGTGATGTGCGTCGAAGCGGGCGCGCCCGTCATCTGGAAGACGCCGAGGACGTTGCCCTCGCGGTCTGTGACGGCGACGGTGACGGCGCGGTTCAGGGCGACGGCCGCCGAGACGGCCTGCGCGATGACGGTCTGCACTTCCGAAGCGTCGAGGTTGCCGGCGGTGACGGGGTTCGTGTTCGGCGTCGGCGCGACCGCCGACGGCGCGGGCGTCGGGATGGCTCCCAAGTCGTCTGGCGGGCCGCCGCCAACGTGGCCGACTCCGACGCGCACGCGGTTACTTTTGGCGTCGTGGTAGCTGACGCGCACGAGCACGTCGCCCACGTCGCCAAGGTCGTCTGCGAGACGCACGACGACGGAAGTCATCCACTCCTGACCGGGCACCGGCCCGACGTACTCGACCGCGAGCGGGTAGACGTGACCCGAAGCGTCCTGCGCGTCGGCGTTGACGGCTGACGGCCCTTCGTCGGCGGCGAGGTGGAGGTTCATCGCGAAGAGCATGACGCGCGTGCGCGCGTCCGCGCCGAGCGGAGCGGGCGAGACGGGCGCGAAAGGCTCGCGCAGGCGCGCCGCGGCGTCGAGCGCGACGGCGCGCGTCGAGCCTTCCTCGCTGATGAGCACGGGACTCGCCGACTGGGCCGCGGAGCGCCGCGCCGCCGGAGAGAGAAGGGCGGCGGACGAGAGCAGGACGGCTGCCAGCAGAAGCCCACGCTTCGCGGATGATGGCGTGTGAACTCTTAACATAAAGAGAAACGTTCGGCGGCGTGTCCTTCGGTAGTCGGCGCGAGTGCTTTCGACGCGAGACAATTTAACATCACTCCGCCCTGAGTCAAGATACTTTGTTCGCGCGCGGAAGTTTTCGCCCGCCGCCCTCCGGGCTTTATTCATACCAGGGTGCGGAGCCGGGAGCAGTTAACCACAGAGGCACAGAGGGCACAGAGACGCCACAGAGGATTTGAAATTTGAAATTTTAGATTTCAAAACCTCTGTGCCTCCTCTGTGTCCTCTGTGCCTCTGTGGTGAGCTTCAACGCCCTCTTCACTCAAGGTTGAATTAACCCGACCGCCGCGACGAATTTTATTGTCGCCGCGGCGGCTGCCGTGCTAAAAAGAAGTCCCTCCACAGTGTTTACCGAAGGGCACGAGTTTGAAAAGGGCCGGGCGGGTTTCGACGGCTCAGTTTTCACCCCGAAGTCAGGCGGCGCGCGAAGCGCCCGCGCCAGTATCGGCGGGCCTGTGTATCTTATGTTCCCCAAGCGTCCCCGAACTCTCCTGAACGCCTGCGCGGCACTACTCTTCTTAGTCTGCGTCTCGGTCGTCGCGGCGCAGGAGCGGGGCCGTCTGACGGGCCGCGTCCTCGACTCAGCGGGCACACAACCTGCGGGCGTGGGCGACGTGGTGGTCGTCGCCGTCAACCAGGTCACGACACGCACCTATCGCGCCCGCACCAAACCCGACGGCACGTACTCTCTGCAACTGCCTGCGGGCGCTTATCGCGTCCGGCTCGAAGCGCCCGCGCGTGCCGGTTTCGTGCGCGAAGGCAAGTACGGCCCGTTCGCCATCCCGCGCGGTGACACTTTGGAGAACGTTGACGTCGAGCCGGGCCGCGACACCACTCTCGACATCACGCTGGCGAAGAAGGAGGGCGCAGCCGCCGGGACTGAGCCGCCCGCGGGCAAGGGCGACGAGAACACTCCGAACGGCTACGCCGGCTCTTCCGGCGTGAGAACGGAAGCGCCGAAGCGCCCCGACCGCGTCCCCGTGCGCGACCGCTGGCGCATAGGCTTCCCCGAATATCAACGCTACGGCAGCATCTCGGCGGGCCGCGACATCATGTTCCGGCGCGGCAGCGCCTTCAACCCCTACGACCAGTCCATACTCAAAGGCGACTACCCCATCTTCGGCCAGCACGTCTTCATGATTCTCTCGGCGACGAGCTTCACCTCAGTCCAGCAGCAGCGCACGCCCACTCCGTCGAACGTCAGCAGCGCGCGGCCCGGCAGCGCCGAATTCTTCGGCAAGCCCGAAGTGCTCGCCCTGGACGAAGTGCTCCAGTTCTCCTTCGAGATGTTCAGCGGCGACTCGACGTTCAAGCCGCGCCAGTGGGCGATAAAAATCTCGCCGACTTTTAGTCTTCCGAACTACGTCCGCGCGCGCGAGCAAGGCATCATCAACATAGACCCGCGGCGCGGCACGAGCCGAACCGACTGGCACTTCTCTCTGGAAGACGCCTTCGCCGAGGTCAAGCTCGAAGACGTGAACAAGAACTATGACGCCGTCAGTTTGCGCGTCGGCATCCAGCCCTTCGTCTCGGACTTCCGCGGCTTCATCTTCACGGACAACAATCTCGGCGCGCGTCTGTTCGGCGCGTTCCGCAACAACCGTTATCAGTTCAACCTCGCCTACTTCGCGCAGTTGGAGAAGGACACCAACAGCGGACTGAATCGCTTCGACCGCCGCCAGCAGAACGTCTACGTCGCGAACCTCTATAAACAGGACTTCCTCGCCAAGGGCTACACCGCGCAACTGAGCTTCCACTTTAACGACGACCGCCGGAGCAAGCAGTTCGACCGCAACGGCTTTCAGGTCAGGCCCGCGGTCGTCGGCGACGCGCGCGAGCACGCCGTCCGTGTCGGCTACCTCGGTTTCTCCGGCGACGGACACATCCGCCGCATCAACCTCACGAACTCTTACTACTTCGCGCTCGGCACGGACACGCGCAACCCAATCGCAGGCAGACGGACGCGCGTGCGCGCGCACATGGCCGCGGTCGAAGCCTCTTTGGATAAGGACTATCAGCGCTTCCGCGCCTCCTTCTTCTTCGCGTCGGGCGACAAGAATCCGACGGACGGCGTGGCGACCGGCTTCGACTCTATCTTAGACGACCCGAACTTCGTCGGCGGTCAGTTCTCCTTCTGGAATCGCGTCGGCATCCCGCTCGCGGGCACGGCAGTCGGGTTGGTTCAGCCCCTTAGCCTCTTGCCGTCTTTGCGCAGCAGCAAGACGCAGGGGCAGGCAAACTTCGTCAACCCCGGCATCCTCATCGGCAACCTCGGCTACGACCTGGAGCTGACGCAGCGCATCAAGGCCGTCTTCAACCTCAACTACCTTCGCTTTCATCGAACCGAGCCGCTCGAATACCTTCTCTTCCAGAACCACATCCGCCACGACATCGGCTACGACCTGAGCGTCGGCGTCGCCTACCGCCCGAAGCTCATCAACAACATCACGCTCAACTTCGGCGCGGCGACGCTCAAACCGGGCCGCGGCTTCCGCGACATCTTCACCGACGCCTCGCGCGACTGCCCCGCCAACGTCCGCAGCTTCTGCACGCCGGACAACACGGTGATCGACCCGTCGAAGCCGCTCTACGCGCTCTTCGGCTCGGTCAGGTTCAGCTTCTGAGCGCATCGGACAGTAAGAGATTAGGTCTTCATACCATTTTCAGTTGAGTATGATGAAAGAAATACTCACCGCAGAGGCGCAGAGTTCGCAGAGGGGGCGCAGAGAGTACAGTACCGCGAGCGGTAGCGAGC
>JALZHC010000350.1 GCA_030914105.1 Acidobacteriota bacterium | reverse complement strand
GGATTGCGCCGACGAGGAAGTAAGGCCGCCGTCTTCCGAGCCAGTTCCACGTCCGGTCGCTCATCGCGCCGATGATCGGCTGGACGATGAGGCCGGTCACAGGCCCGGCGAGCCAGAGCAGCGGGATGTCGGATTCCTTCGCGCCGAGGTAGGTGTAGATGGCGCTCATGTTGGCGAGCTGCAACCCCCAGCCGAACTGTATGCCGAGGAACCCGAAGCTCATGTTCCAGATTTGCCCGAAGCTCAGGCGCGGTTTCTGCTGCATGGGTCTATCTCACTCCTCTCGGAAGAGAGGTCAGAGGTTAGAGATTAGAGGTTAGTAAAAGCTGATGCCGGCAATCTTCTCAGGATAAATTCGGGCGAAGCGGCAAGCGCGACTACTAACCTCTAGCCTCCAACCTCTAACCTCTGGAGTAGATGTTGAGGTCTTCGAGCACGACGTTGCGGTCGAGCGAGAGCGCGTAGAGAAGCGTCCTCGCCATGTTCGAGACGTGGACGAAGCCGGGGCGCGGCTCCTGTTCGGGCGCGGTGTTCTCCACGTCAACGAGGCCGGGGCAGAAGTTGAAGACGCGGACGTTCGCGCCGTCCCGGCGGACGTGGTCGCGCGCCGCCTCGGCGAAGCCGAGCAAGCCCCACTTCGACGCGCAGTAAGAAGGCACGTCGGCGTAGCCGTGCTTGCCGGCCTGCGAGGAGACGTTGACGATGTCGCCGAAGTCCTGCGCCGTCATCAAGGGCAGCGCCGCGCGCACGAGCCACATCGCGCCCTTCAGGTTCGTCTCCAGAACCGTGTCCCAGCCCTCTGCCGTGATCTCCTCGACCGTTTCGGGGACGGCGAGGCCGGAGTTGTTCACCAGCACGTCGAGCGAGCCGAAGCGCTCGAACGTGTGGCGCACGACCGCTTCGCACTGCTCGCGCGCGCGCACGTCAAAGGCGTAGGTGAAGACGCGCTCCGCGCCCGCAATCGAGTTCAACTCGTCCGCCGTGCGACGCAGCACCGCCTCGCTGCGCGAAGCGATGACGACTCGCGCGCCCGCGCCGGCCAGAGCGGAGGTGAATGCGCGCCCGATCCCTGTGCCGCCGCCCGTGACGAGCGCAACCTGTTCGGAGAAGGGTTTCGTCTTCAGAGCCATGCGTGTTCCGCCCATTCAGTCTTCAGCCGCACTTGTCCGGCCCTTACTTGTCCGGCCCTTTCAGTCACGCGCCGCAATCGCCGTGATGACGGCGGCGGAGCGTGGCAGCAGGTCGAGTTCCACTTCGTCGCCGTGGATGCGCTCGCCGGGGTTACGTCCGAGAAAGTCGTGCCTGAACCTGAGGCGCGCGTTCGGGTCGAGGCCGGCGTCGCTGAGCCTGAACTTGATCGTGGCCGGCTTCGTGTCGTTGTTGATGGCGACGAAGGTCGTCTGGTCGTCGAGCCGACGCGCGTAGACCGTCTGCTGCTCCTCGTCATAGACCTCGACGAGCGAGCCGCGGCGCAGCGCGGCGAGTTCGGCGCGCAGCTTAATCAGCCGCTTCAGGTGCTCGAAGACTTCGTTCTCAACCGCCGTGCGCCCCCCCTTCGTGAAGGCGTTGCGCGCGTCGCCGGCGAAGCCGCCGGGAAAGTCGCGCCGGTTGTCGGGGTCTGGGCCGCCGGGCATGGCGAGTTCGTCGCCGTAGTAGAGCAGCGGCGTGCCGCGCGTCGTCAAAAGGAAGACCTGCGCAAGCTCCAGCCCTTCGACGGTCGCGCCCTTCTCCGACATGAAGCGCAGCATGTCGTGGACGCCGATGAAGGGGACGAGGACTTCGGGGCGCGGGTAGAGGTAGTCGTGCGCGAGCACCTGTTCGAGCTGTCGCACCTGACCGCCGCGCGCGAAGGCGTCGCGGATGGCGTAGTGGAGCGCGAAGTCGTAGAGGGTATCAATGCCGGTGTCTATGCCGTCCTGGCCGGCGCGCCCCTTCTGGAAGTAGGAGAGCAGCGCGGGGTCGCCGTCGAACAGCTCGCCGAGGACGTTCACGCGGGGGTACTCGGCACGGATTGCGGCTGACCAGTCGCGCCAGAAGGCGCGCGGGACGTGCGGCAGAGTGTCCATGCGTATGGCGTCGAAGCCGACCATGCCGAGCCACCAGAGCGTGTTCTGCGTGAGGTAGCGGCGCACCTCCTCGTCCTCCTGATTGAGGTCGGGCAGGATGTCTATGAACCAGCCTTGCAGGTTGCGCCGACGCGTCGCGTTAGTCGCGTGCGGATCCATCTGCGTCCACTTCTGCCAGTTGTTCGAGAGGTGATTTTCGACCGAGCCGTAGAACCAAGTGGGCGTCGGCGGGTCTGCGACCCAGGGGTGATATGGGCTTGTGTGGTTGGCAATCTGATCCTGTATGACCTTGAAGCCGAGCGCGTGCGCGCGGTCAACAAGCTCTTGCAGCCTGCGCATCGTGCCGTAATGCTCTTCGACTCCGTAGAAATCAATCGCGCCGTAGCCGTGATAGGCCGTCGTCGGTCGTCGGGGGCCGCCTTCGACCTCCGGGTACATCTCCTTCTCGTCGAGCCGGTCTGTGTTGTCGTAGACGGGGTTGATCCAGATGGCCGTGACGCCGAGTTCTTTGAGGTAGGCGAGGTGGTCGATGATTCCCTGGAAGTCGCCCCCGTGGTAGTAGCGCGGCTTCGTGCGGTCGTAGAGACCGGGCGACTTCGCCGGGTTGTTGTTCGTGGGGTCGCCGTCACTGAAGCGGTCGGGCATGATGAAGTAGATCACGTCGTCGGGCGTGAAGCCCTGGAAGCGGCCCTCGCGCGCGAGCGGCGCGGAGATTTCAAAGGGCGCTTCAACCGAGCCGCCGGCGCTCCGGATGCGTAGACGGCGCGCGCCCGGCTTCGCCGTCGGCTCGATGAAGATGTCGACGAAGAGGTATGTGCCCGCTTCGTTGACGCGCACGAGTCCTGTCCTGATTCCCTGCCCCCTGAGGGTATCGACTCGCGCGCCGCTCAAATTCTTTCCGCGAACAAGCACGCGCACCGGATTTATCGAGTGGCCGGCCCACCAATTCGGCGGCTCGACCTTCTCAACCGAAGGCGCTTGCGCCGCGCAGACCGCGGCGGCGGCGCAGACGACGAGCGCGGCGAGCGGAAGTCGCGCCAGCGACCTGTTAAAGATTCTCATATTGGCGATGTCACCTTGCCGGATTGTGCTCGTTGACCTGCGCGAGGCACCTCTTCGCCAGGCCCGCCAGCCGGTCATTTCGGTTACGAGAAATCTCTTTCAGCCTCCGACGCAAGCGGGCCATCCCTCGATGACAACCCATCCCGCCGCCGTCCGCAGTCGCCGCGAGGTTCAAGAGCCTGTCATGCTCGGAGCGTGGTCGCGTCGCCACAGCGCGAAGGAAGGTTCGCGGCTTGTGGCAAAGCAGGTCGCTGAAGAAGACTCCGAGCGACTCGGAGAGCGCGCCGTCGCTGCGTGGGGCAACGTCCATGAGCTTCGGGAGGACGCCCGTGTCGCCTTGCTTGTAGAGTTCGGCGACTCTGTCAACGGAGTCTTCGCTGCATCCCGGCTTCTCCGGGTGCACGCACTTCCGCAACTCCCTTAGTAGTTGCGCACGCCCCGCCGCGCTTGGGCTACGGCGTTGCGCCGCCGAGTTCGAGAGGCAGAGCAAAGAGAGGACGGCTGCGAACAGGACGGTGAGTCTCATCGTCATCCCCAGGTCTGTTTGAACTCGTAGCTCTCGGCGGTGTGCTCCGGGCGCTCGCGCATGACGGGGTGGCGACCGTAAAGCTCTGCGAGGCGGCGCAGGCGCGCGGCCAGAGCTTCGTCGAGCGCGCCCGCGCGGAAGCGCCAAGACCAGTTGCCGGACATCGTGGCGGGCGTGTTCATGCGCGCCTCGGACGAGAGGCCGAGCACGTCCTGCAAGGGAACGAGCGCCGTGTCGCCGACCGAACGGTAGACGGCGCGGATAAAGTCCCAGTTGATTTCGCGCCCGTCCGTGTCGAGGTAAGCGAGGCAGAACTGCCGCTCGCGCTCTATCTGTTCGGCACTTCGCACAGACGAGCCGCCGCCCGGTTGACTCTGGAACCAGCCGACGGCGGTGTCGTTGTCGTGCGTGCCCGTATAGACGACCGTGTTGCGGACGTAGTTGTGCGGCAGGTCTTTGTTGGTCACGTCACTGCTGAAGCCGAACTGGATGATGCGCATGCCGGGGAAGCCAAACTCGTCGCGCAGCTCGATGACGTCGGGCGTGATGAAGCCGAGGTCTTCGGCGATGATGGGGAGCGTGCCGAGCTCCGTTTTGATTGCCTGGAAGAGTTCGCGGCCCGGCGCGTAGACCCAACGCCCGCGCTCCGCAGTCTGGTCGCCGCCCGGAATCTCCCAGTAGGCCGCGAAGCCGCGGAAGTGGTCGATGCGGATCACGTCGACGAGCGAGAGCATGGCACGCGCGCGCGCGATCCACCACTTGAAGTCGTCCTCGCGCATCCTGTCCCAGTCGTAGATGGGATTGCCCCAGAGCTGGCCCGTCCGGCTGAAGTAGTCGGGCGGGACTCCGGCGACGAAGCGCGGGCGTCCGCGCTCGTCGAGCTTGAAGAGGTGCGGCTTGGCCCAGACGTCCGCCGAGTCGTGCGCGACGAAGATGGGGATGTCGCCGACGATTTGAATCTGCTGGTCGTGGCAGTGCTCGCGCAGACGCGCCCACTGGTCGAAGAAGAGAAACTGTTTGAACTTGACGCGCTCGATCTCGGCGGCGAGACGCAGGCGCGCTCCCGCGAGCGTCTCGTCGTCGCGGCGAACTAAACGCTCCTCCCACTCCGTCCACGCCACTTCGTTGCGCTCGCGCTTCAGGGAACGATAAAGCGCGTAGTCGTCGAGCCAGGCCGCGGCGGACTCCTTGAACTTCTCGAACTCGGCGCGCACGCCCGCGGGGTTCGCGCGCTCGAAATTCTCGAAGGCCCTGCCGAGCAGCGCCTCTTTGAACTCGACGGCGCGCCCGTAGTCCACGCGCCCGTCCTCGAAGGCCGGCACCTCGGATAAGTCCTCCGGCGCGAGCAGGCCCTGCTCGACGAGCTGGTCGGGGCTGACGAGCAGAGTGTTTCCGGCGAAGGCGGAGAAGCA
>JALZHC010000917.1 GCA_030914105.1 Acidobacteriota bacterium | reverse complement strand
GCGCGCCGCCGCGAGTTGCGCGTCCTCGTTGACCGTGCCGGCCTCGATGCGGTCGAAGAAGACGATCTGGCGCGCGCGCCCGTCAACCTTCAGCTCGAACTGTTCGGGCTTGAGGCCGTCAACGAACTTGCCCTGCTTATCAAAGACCATCACGTCGGTCTGCACCAGCTCCGAGCTGATGCGCACGACCTCCTCGTCGCCTTCCTGAGGCGCGGGCCTGGGCGTCTCCTGCGGCGCGGGCCTGGCCGCTTGTTGCGCGCGCGGCGCGAGCGGCGCAAACAGCAGGCAGGCCGCGGCGACGAGCGGCAGAAGAGGGCGCGGGCGCAAGGGCGTGCGGGAGTGCATGTCGGCAGAACTCAGAAGCCAGTCGGGGAGACTGCGGCCAGAATCTTAACACGCCCGCCGCCGCCCGCGTGAGCGAATCGGGGGCGCGGTCGGCTCGTGTAAAAGCCGGGCGCGTCCGACGCGTGTAAGGGCGGCGCGCGTCCCCTTCAGCTAAAACGGGCGCGACCACTTTACCGCGCGCGCCCGAACCTTTAACCTTGGCCGCGTGGCAACCGAGGTCGAGAAGAAATACAGGCTCACGCGCGAAGAGGCCGAGCGCGTGCGTCGTCGTCTCGAAGAGATGAGCGGGGAAGTCGGCGGCGGCTCGCAGTTCGAGGAGAATGTCATCTACATGGGGCCGGGCCTCGACCCGCGCCGCCGCGTGCTGCGCCTGCGGCGCAGAGGCGAGCGCGCCATCCTCACCTTCAAAGAGCGCGAGCCTTCGCCCTCGGCCATCAAGCGGCAACGCGAGGACGAGACCGAAGTGTCGGACGCCGACGCCCTCGCCGCCATACTGGAAGCGCTCGGCTACAGGCCGACTCTCGTCTACGAGAAGCGGCGCACGACGTGGCATCTCGGCGGCGTCGAAGTCGTCCTTGACGAGCTGCCCTTCGGCCTCTTCCTCGAAATCGAGGGCGAAGAGTCGCAGATACTCGAAGCCGAACGACTCCTCAAACTCGAAGCCGCAGAGGCCGAGCACGCGCCCTACCCGGAACTGACGCTGCGCCACGGGACGGAGAAGGGCGGCGTGGTCGAAGCACGCTTCTAAGCTCTCAATTCATTTGCCACAAATCCCGCCCGGCGGTGTTTTCCGATCGAAGGTCTGAGTCTAAAACGTCGGAGAATATTAATGAGGCGTCGAGTAATGAGCGCGTCAGTCGCCGCCATCTTCACGTTCCTGTTATCGGGAATCAACGGGGGCCGTTGCCTGGAAAGCCAGAAGGCCGTCGGACGCTCGACGCCGTCGGCGTCAAAGGGAACGAGAGGCGGCGCGCGTGATAAGTCTATGGCTTTGATCCGCGGGGCCACGTTCGGGATGGGCACCGAGGCTTCAGAGATACCACGCCTCCAGCAAGCCTTCGGCATCAAGCACGCAGACCTGTTCTCCGCCGAAGTCCCGCGGCACGACGTCACGATTGACTCCTTTTATCTCGACAGGTATGAGGTGACCAACGGCCAGTTCAAAAAATTCCTCGACCGGAATCCTACGTGGCGTCGCGGCAGCATCCCGGCCCGCTACCATAACGGGAACTACCTGAAGCATTGGGACGGCGACATCTATCCGAAAGGGAAGGCCGACCACCCCGTCACCAACGTGAGTTGGTACGCCGCCGTGGCCTACTGTCAATGGGCGGGGAAGCGCCTGCCGACCGAGGCGGAATGGGAGTATGCCGCGCGCGGCGGCCTCAAAGGCAAAACCTTTCCCTGGGGCGACGAGCCGGTTGATACGACCCGCGCGAATTACGGCGGGAGCCAGATCGGAGCGACCACGCCCGTCGGGAGCTACCCGGCCAACGGTTACGCGTTATTCGATATGGCCGGGAACGTCTGGGAGTTTATGGCCGACGAGTGGGGGCCGTATCCGTCTTCTCTCCAGACCAATCCCGTGGCGGGTGGAAATCTATTTCTTGACGACACGTTCCTGAAGGTAACCACTCGCCGCGTCATCCGCGGAGGGAGTTTCGGCGGCTCGCCAGTCAACCTCCGCGTGACTTACCGCGACAGCCATCCGCCCGAAGGCGCGCAGGACTTCGTCGGCTTTCGTTGCGCGCAGTCAGTGTCCGCCGCAAAGTAGAATTGAATGAGCGCGATGAAAAGGGAAGCGGG
>JALZHC010000349.1 GCA_030914105.1 Acidobacteriota bacterium | reverse complement strand
AGAAGCGCCACCGAGACCGCGCCCGCGCCGTCCTCGTCGCGCAGAAGGACGCGGCATGAAGGGTGTTGGGTGCTGGGTGTTAGGTGCTGGCGGTATTCAACTCACTAGCACCTAACACCCAAAACCCAAAACCCAGAACCCAACACCCTCTCTTTGCCTTTTCCCTTTTGCCTTATTACAATCCTCCCGCAAATCAAACTCAAAAATTCTGAGCACAGCCCGGAGAGGAACGAACATGGCAGAGAACGAGAACGCCGCCGCCGCCGCAGCCGAAGGCGCGTCGCAGGAGGGCGGCGCGGCGGCAGCGCCGCCGCAGGCAGCGCCCGAAGAGATCACCTACCACGCCGTCGAGAAGGACGGGCAGGTCACGGCCATCTGGGAGATGCAGGGGCGCAAGCACCTGCGCACAATCGACCCGCGCTCCCGCCAGGGCCAGGAAATCCTGCGCCTCTACACGGCGGAGCACGAACAGCAGTGAATGGTGAATGGTAAATGGTGAATGGAAGTTGAGCGCCGCCAGAGTCGCGCGGTCATCGCACGGCTTGAGCGACGCTCAACCACTATTTACCATTCACCACAAACGCTTCGATGTTAGCGATGAGCTGGTCGGCGAGCGCCTGTTGGGCCTCGCGGCTGGCCCAGGCGACGTGGGGCGTGACGATGAGGTTGGGCAGGTCCGGCGCGAGCAGCGGGTTCGCTTCGCGCGGCGGCTCGACCGAGAGAACGTCAACGCCCGCGCCCGCGATCCTTCCCTCCCGCAGCGCCGAGGCCAACGCCGCCTCGTCAACCACCCCGCCGCGCGCGCAGTTAATCAAGACAGCAGTCGGCTTCATCATCCCGATCTCTTCACGTCCGAAGAGGCCGCGCGTCTCGGCGCTGAGCGGCACGTGAAGACTTAAAACGTCGCTGCGACTGAGAAGCTCCGCGAAAGGCGTGCGGCCCTCGCGCACGCGGGCCGCGCCCCTGCGCTCCGAGACGAGGACGCGTGCGCCGAAGGCACGGGCCAGGCGCGCGACGCCGCGTCCGAGCGTACCGTGGCCGACGACGCCGAAGGTCGAGCCATGGAGGTCGTGAATCTCGCGCGTGTGCAGGCAGAACTGCCCGGCCCTCTGCCAGAGTCCCGCGCGCACGTCCTCGCCGTAGCCGAAGAGGTTGCGGCGCAGCGCGAGCGCCAACATCAGGACGTGCTCCGGCAGCGTGTGGCGCGCGTAGCCTTTGACGTTCGTGACCGCTATCCCGCGCTCGCGGCAGAACGCGAGATCAATGTTGTCCGTGCCCGTGGCCGCGACGGCAATCAACTTAAGTTTCGGGAGACGCGCGAGCACGTCGGCGCGCAGCGGCAGCTTGTTGACGACGGCGACGGTCGCGTCGCGCAGGCGCTCTGCGACTTCTTCGGGCCGCGTCTCGCCGTAGTCGAGCCAGCGATGCTCGAAGGCCGGCGGGCGCAAGCGCGCGCGTACGGTGTCGCGTTCGAGAAAGACAATCGTCTCCATAAAGCAGAAGGGCCGTCCTCCGCGACGCGGAAGGGCGGCGGCATATGGTAACACCATTCGTCGCCGCCCACACGCCGTCGGCTGCCCACTCGATTTTCGGCGGCCGCTCGATTTGCGGCGCGCGCGCTTTGGCTTTAGAATTGCTCCGCTGACGCTCACCCCACAGGGGACGAACAGCGCCTCGCCGCAAGGGCTTTTTACCCACCCCGTGCGTAAATTTCCTTCCGAGCGACATGCGTAGACCGACCCGGCGGCGCGGCGTGCCGACAACGTTCGACCGCGCCCGCGCAGCCCGGACATCTCCAAACGAAAACCGTACTGACCCCAAGACTCTTACAAGGTGACTCACATGACAAAGCCCCAAGTCCCCGCGAGGTTCGTGCGCCTCGCCGCCGTCGCTCTCGCCTACCTCTGCGCGTTCGGAACTCCAGCGCCGGTCGCCTGGTCGGCGGGGCAGAGCCGGCAGTCCTCTTCGCCGCGCCGCTCCATGCGCGCGTCGGCGGCACTGCTTCAGTCGGGCGACGTGAGCAGCGTGCGCCAGTTCCCGCTCCTCGCCAAAGACCTCGTCGTTGACCCCAACACGCAGACCCTCTACGCCAGCCTGCCTTCGAGCGCGGGAGCCAACGGCAACAGCATCGCCGCCATCAACCCGACGACCGGCGCGGTCAACACCAACGTCTTCATCGGCAGCGAGCCGGGGAGGATGGCGCTCTCCGACGACGCACAGTTCATCTACGTGGGCCTCGACGGCGCGGCCTCCATCCGCCGCTTCGACGTAGCGACGCAGACCGCCGGGCCGCAGTTCGCGCTCGGCAGCGATAACTTCAGCGGGCCTTTCTTCCCGCGCGACCTGACCGTGCAGCCCGGCAGCCCCCACACGCTGGCCGTCTCCCGCTCCCCCTCGAACGGCGGAACCGGCGCGGTCGCCGTCTACGACGACGGCACGCAGCGCACCGGCGCGCTGTCGAGCTTCGACAACCCCTCGCTCGCCTTCGACAAGACGGACTCGTCGCGCCTCTACGCGCTCGGCAGCGGCAGCCTTCGGCGCTTGAGTGTCACGGCCTCCGGCGTCTCTTTGAGCAGCACCTCTTCGGTCTCGGCGAGCGGGTCAATCAAGTTCGACGACGGGCGGCTCTACGCCGCGAGCGGCCAGGTGTTCGACCCGGCGACGGCCAGCCTCATCGGCACCTTCACCGGAACCAACATCAACAGCTCGACGCCGTTCCTGCCCGACTCGAAGGTCAAGCGCGTCTACTTCCTGACGGCCCCGTTCTCCTCGCCCGGCTCCTCAACCACGCTGACGTTGCGCGTCTTCGACCAGCAGACCTTCGTCCCCACTGGCACGCTCGACATCCCCGGCGTCTTCGGCTCACCCTCCGGCCTCGTCCGCTGGGGTGCCAACGGCCTCGCCTTCTGCACCACGGGCGGACAGCTCTTCCTGATTCAGACGACGCTCGTCCCCTCGAACGAGACCGTGCCGCAGCCTTCGCCCACGCCGACCACGACGCCGACGCCCGTGCCGACGCCGCCCGTCCTGCCGGCCTTCGCGCGGCGTCTGGCGCTGCCGGCCAAAGACATCGTTTACGACGCCGGCACGCAGAGGATTTACGCCAGCGTCAGTTCGAGCGCGGGAGCAAATGGTAACAGCCTCACGCCCGTCAACCCTTCGGACGGCACGAGCGGCACGCCCGTCTTCGTCGGCAGCGAGCCGAACAAGCTCGCCATCTCAGACAACGGGCAGTTCATCTACGTCGGGCTGGACGGCGCGGCCTCAGTCCGCCGCTTCGACATCGCCTCGCAGACCGCGGGGATTCAGTTCCCGCTCGGCTCCGGCTTTAGCACAGGCCCGTTCTACGTCGAGGACATGGAGGTGCTGCCCGGCAACGCCAACGCCGTCGCCGTCGCGCGCCGCAACGTCGGCTTCAGCCCGAAGCACGAGGGCGTGGCCGTCTACGACGACGGCGTACAGCGCCCGACGACGACGCCCAGCCACACCGGGAGCAACTCCATCGAGTTCTCGGCCTCGGCCTCCACGCTCTACGGCTTCAACAACGAGACCACCGAGTTCGGCTTCCGCAAGATGGCCGTCGACGCTTCGGGCGTCACCGTCACGCGGGTGACCGGAGGGATAGTCTCGTCCTTCGGCAACAACATCGAGTTCGACGCCGGGCGCGTCTACTTCAGCACGGGCCGCGTCATCGAGCCGGAGTCGGCGACCATCCTCGGCACCTTCCCGAACATCGGCTTCGGCAACATCGTGCTGCCCGACTCCTCCGTCGGTCGCACCTTCTTCATCAGCGGCACAGACCTCAGCGACCAGAGCTTCAACTCGACCGTCACCATCCGCGCCTTCGACCAGAGGACTTTCCTGCCGGTCGGCTCGGCCACGGTCGCCGGCGTCAACGGTCGCGTCCTCAGCTTCATCCGCTGGGGCGCAAACGGTCTCGCCTTCTGCACGTCGGGCGGCCAGCTCTTCCTCGTCCAGACGGCGCTCGTGCCTTCGGCGGAGGCGGTTCCATCGCCGACTCCGACGGCCTCGCCGACTCCCGTGCCTTCGCCCTCGCCCGCGCCGACGCCCGCGCCCGGCGAGCTGCGACAACTCTCGCTCGCGACCAACGACCTCGTCGTTGACCCGAACACGCAGACCCTCTACGCCAGCCTGCCTTCGAGCGCGGGGGCTATTGGCAACAGCATCGCCGCGATAGACCCCGCGGCGGGCGTGCTCGGCCAGGCGGTCTTCGTCGGCAGCGAGCCGAACAAGCTCGCCATCTCAGACAACGGGCAGTTCATCTACGTCGGGCTGGACGGCGCGGCCTCCATCCGTCGCTTCGACGTGGCGACAAAGACCGCCGGGCTACAGTTCGGCCTCGGCAGTCTCCCCTTCGGCGGCGGCTCGCTGACGGCGCGCGACATCTCGGTCGCGCCGGGGCAGCCCGGCACGGTCGCCGTCGTCCGCAGGAGCGGAACCTCTTCGGGCGGCGTGGCCGTCTACGACGACGGTGCGCCGCGCACGGCGACCGAGTCGCAGAGCACCACCATCGAATTCTCCGCGTCGCCTCTGGTGCTCTACGGCTTCAACGGCGACTCCACCGAGTTCGGCTTCCGCAAGCTGGCCGTCGGCCCCTGCGGCCTGACGACCGTCGCCACGACGGCGAACCTGATGAGCGGCTTCAGCGCCGACTTCAAGGTGGACAACGCGACGGCCTACTCTTCGAGCGGTCGCGCCTTCGACCCCGAAGCGGCGCGCATCGCCGGAACCTTCGCGCTCGTTTCGTCGAACAGCTTTCTTTCCACCACCCCGCTCGTCGCCCCCGACGCCAAAGCGGGGCGCGTCTACTTCCTGCTCAACGACGGCGGCTTCGTGCTCCGCGTCTACGACATCAAGACCTTCCTGAAGATCGGCGAGCTGCGGCTGCCCGGCGTGACGGGCACGGCTTCGAGCCTCGTCCGCTGGGGCGCAAACGGCCTCGCCTTCCGCACCAGTGGCGGGCAGCTCTTCCTGCTCCAGCACGCGCTCGTCGGCGGCACAGACCCGTCGTTCACGCCCGCGTCCACGCCCGCGCCGCCCACCTTCACGG
>JALZHC010000916.1 GCA_030914105.1 Acidobacteriota bacterium | reverse complement strand
GAGACCCGCCCGCGAGGTCGGCCTCTAATGAAGCCCCCGGCGGCCGCCCGACACAATTTCGTCACAAATAGATTGACTTCACAGAAAATCCCGTCATAATTAACAGCAACGTCGCCGACGGCCTCCCGACGCCGGACGCGGCGGCAAAAAGCCACCGGGTTTCGACATTTGAGAACCCCTCCCGAAAGAGCCGCCGAAGGTCTAAGGCTCGATCAGCCCTTTTGAGAAGAAAGCCCTGAAGATGTTGAAACGCAAGCTTCCCCTGTGGCTGGCGCTGCTGGCCCTCTTCGTCTTCGCCGACCATGCCGCAGCCGCCGACGAGTCGCTCCCCGAACTCGTCCGCCGCGTCAAGCCCTCGGTCGTCTCGGTCATCACCTACAATGCCGCCGGCGACGTGGCGCTCACGGGAAGCGGCTTCTTCATACACCCCGGACAGGTGCTCACGAACCTGCACGTCGTCGAGGGCGCGCATCACGCCGAGATACGAACCTTCGAGGGCAAGGGCAAGACCTACAAGGTCGCGGGCCTCGTTGACGTTGACGAGGACGGAGACCTCGCCGTGCTGAAGGTTGACATGCCCGCCGACCGCGCGAGCGTGGCCGAGTCGAGCACGGTCATCCCCGAAGAGGGCGAGAGGATTTTCGTCATCGGAAACCCGCTGCGGCTCGAAGGCTCGGTCTCGGACGGCATCGTCTCGGCGGTGCGCGAGGTTCCCAGCCTCGGAAACATCGTGCAGATCACCGCGCCCATCTCGCACGGCAACTCCGGCAGCCCCGTCTTCAACATGAAGGGTCAGGTGGTCGGCGTCGTCACCATCCGCGTGATGAACGGCGAGAACATCAACCTCGCGATGGGCGCGGCGCGCTTTAACACCTTGCGCAAGGGCGAACAGCTCCTCAGCTTCGCAGACCTCGCCGAGCGCCTCCGGGCCTCGCAGCGGCCCGACACGATCTCGGATTGGTACTACCGCACGGGCCTGAACTCGCTCTGGCTCGGCAACTACGACAGCGCGCTCGGCTACTTCGAGACCGCCGTGAACAAGAACCCGGCGCGCGTCGAGGCCTGGATACAGGTCGGCTTCTGCAAGGTCAAGCAGGGCAAGAACCAGGAGGCCGTCCGCGCTTTCGAGCAGGCTCTGAAGCTCAAGCCCAACTCCTACGAGGCGCTCTCGAAGCTCGGCGACGCGTACTACTACGCCGGCAACTACTACAAGGCGCTCGAAGCCTACAAGCAGGCCGTCGGGCTTCGGCCCGACCTCGCCGAAGGCTACTACGACCTCGGCTCGGTCTACCTTGAGCTTGGCGACCGCGTCGCGGCCATCGCCCAATCGAACCTGCTCAAGCCGCTCGACGACGCGCTCTACCGCAAGCTCCAGCGCGAGATAGACCGCTGACGCGGAAGGCAAAAGTAAAAAGGCAAAAGAGAGGCTCAAAACACTTTGTAATAAAAGTGCTTTGAGCTTCTCTTTTGCCTTTTGCCTTCCCCGTTGGGCTTGCCTTTTTACTTTTGCCTTACTTGCTGCCGCCCTCCATCGGCAGGCCCTTGTCCTTCCACGCGTTCATGCCGCCGAGCAGCGCGGCTGAGTTCTCGATCCCCTTCGACTTGAGCGTGAGCACCGCACCGGCGCTCGTGTGTTCCTGCGGTCAAGTGCAGTAGAAGACGATGAGCTTGTCCTTCGGCAGCTCGCCCACGCGCGTGGCGACCTCGTTCGTGGGCATCGAGAGAGCGCCCTTGATGTGCTCCTGGTCGTAGGCCGTCTTGGCGCGCGTGTCGTAGACGACGGCCTCGCCCGCGTCCAGTTTCTGTTTCAGCTCGGCGACGGTGATGCGCGCCGCGGCCTCCGCAGGATTGGCGGCCTGCTGGGGTTGCGCCGGCGCGTTCACGGCGGTCGAGTCGGCGTTCAGGTTCCCGGCAGTGTCGGTCGCCTTGCACCCGGCGAGCAGCGCGGCGGCGGCGCAGGCCGAGGCCGCAGCCGTCAGGAAAAGCTTTCGCATTCTCGTCAGTCTCCGAAAAAATTATTAGTACGGCGGGCCGAGGCCCGCGACCCATTCTCGTTCGGGCGGCTGATAGCATCGCACAAAAGGCGTGCGGCGGGGAAGTCGGGGCGGCGCGCGTGAGGCTCGTCGCGGCGGTCGCCGCGGGCGCAGGGCGGCGG
>JALZHC010000915.1 GCA_030914105.1 Acidobacteriota bacterium | reverse complement strand
GCTCGGAGCCGAGCGCCCGGAAGTCAACCCGCGCGCGACGCGCCACATCGCGGAGATGGTTGACATCATCCAACGCCTCGCCGACGGCGGCCACGCTTACGCTTCGGAAGGCTCCTACTACTACCGCATCAGCTCTTTCCCCCAGTACGGCAAGCTCTCGAAGATCAACTTCGCCGGAAACATCGCCGGCGCGAGCGAGCGCGTGGACACGGACAAGTACGACAAGGAGGACGCGCGCGACTTCGCGCTCTGGAAGGCGCAGGAGTCTGCCGACGAGCCTGCGTGGGACACGCCGCTCGGCAAGGGTCGGCCCGGCTGGCACATCGAGTGCTCGGCGATGTCGATGAAGTACCTCGGCGAGACCTTCGACATCCACGCCGGAGGCATCGACCTCGTCTTCCCGCACCACGAGAACGAGATCGCGCAGTCGGAAGGCGCGACGGGTCGGCAGTTCGCGCGCTACTGGCTCCACGCCGAGCACCTCAAGGTCGAGGGCGAGTCGATGTCGAAGTCGCGCGGCAACTACTTCACCTTTCGCGACCTCCGCGAGAAGGGCTTCGACGCGACGGCGATCCGCTATCTGCTTTTGAGCGTGCCCTATCGCAAGCAGCTCAACTTCACCTTCGAGGGCTTGCGCGGGGCTGAAAAGACGGTCGAGAGCTTGCGCGACTTCCGCGCGCGCGTGCGCTCGACGCGCGCCGACGCAGGCTCGAACCCTGAGCTGCGTGCGTTGGCCGCGCGTGCGCTCGAAGAGTTTGAGTCAGGCATGGACGACGACCTCAACACCTCGGTCGCGCTCGCGGCGATTCACACGCTCAAGACCGAGGTCAACAAGGCGATTGACTCTCACGCGCTGCGCGAGGACGACCGCCGCGACATCCTCGCGCTCGTCGAGCGCTTCAACTCCGTGCTCAACATCTTCCCCGACGAAGAGCCGGCGCTGCTCGACGCAGACATCCAGCGGCTCATCGAAGAGCGGCAGCAGGCACGCTACCGCCGCGACTTCGCACGCGCCGACGAGATACGCGACCAGCTCGCCGCGCGCGGCATCACGCTCGAAGACACGCGCGACGGCGTGCGCTGGAAGCGGCGTTGATTTTCAACAGAACGGCCATGCTCGTTCTCGGCATCGAAAGCTCCTGCGACGAGACCGCCGCGGCCATCGTGCGCGACGGGCGCGAGATGGTCTCGTCGGTCATCTCTTCGCAGGTCGAGATACACAAACGCTTCGGCGGCGTCGTGCCCGAACTCGCCTCGCGCGAGCACCTGGATAAGATCGTGCCCGTCGTCGAAGAAGCCTTCGCGCGCGCGCGCATCGAGAAGAAAGAGATTGACGGCATCGCCGTGACGCAGGGGCCGGGACTGGTCGGCTCTCTGCTCGTCGGCCTCTCTTACGCGAAGGGGATGGCCTACGCCTTGCGAAAGCCCCTGGTCGGCGTCAACCACATTGAGGGGCACATCTACTCGGTCGTCTTCGAGAACCCGCCGATTGAGTACCCGGCCTTCGCGCTCGTCGTCTCGGGCGGCCACACGAATCTCTTTCTCGTCCCTGAGCCGGGCAAGTACCGTGTGCTCGCGCGCACGCGCGACGACGCGGCGGGCGAGGCTTACGACAAGGTCGCGAAGATGCTCGGCCTCGGTTATCCCGGCGGCCCCGTGATTGAAAGATTGGCGCGCGAGGGCGACCCGCGCGCCGTGCGCTTCAGCGTGCCGCGCATGGGCGACCGTCGGCCCGACTTCAGCTTCAGCGGCTTGAAGACCGCCGTCTCGAAGCACGTGCGCGAGACCGGCCTCCGACCCGTCGAGCCGGGCGAGGAGCCTTCGCAGGCGATTAAGGATTTGGCCGCGAGCTTTCAGGACGTGGTCATCCGCTCGCTCGTGGGCACGACCGAAAAGCTTGCCGCGGAGTACCGCCCGCGCACGCTCATCGTCGCTGGCGGCGTCGCGTGCAACATGGCTCTGCGCGAGGCGTCGGACGCGGCGGGCGCGCGGCTCGCCGTCCCCGTCTACTTCCCTTCACGCCACCTCTCGACCGACAACGCCGCGATGATCGCCGCCGCCGGCACGGTCAAACTCCAGGCGGGCGAGCGCGCCGGCCTCGACCTCAACGCCGACGTTTCCCTGCGCCTGCAAAACATCGCCGTCGAGGACGAGGC